>DASQGM010000110.1:0-8692 GCA_035632615.1 bacterium
CGCCGGGGCAAACACCGTGTGGAGAATCGGCGCCCCCGAGCCCGCGGCGCGGCGCACGGCACGGAGTGCGGTGACCTGTTCCCCGAGCGCGCCAGTGGAGGAATCGAGCGGACGAACGGCCGCAAGGTCCTGGGGCGACCGCACCGGCCACGCGGTCATCACCGGGGAGGCCTCCCGCGCCGTCGAGGGTCGATACCGGACGCCCCACCCCTCCGCGAACACGGTCGCGCGACTCTGGATCTTGATGATGTCCCAGTCGTACCGCCGGAACTGTTCGACCGTCTCGGCGGCGAGTTCGTCCGCGGAGTTCTCACGGGCGAAGTTGTGCCACCAGAAGCTGATCGGCGGCCGGTCGACCGGCGCACCCGCGAGCGCCCTCCGTACCCGTTCAACCTTCTCCATCGTCATGCTCACCTTCCCCACCAGTGCCCCCGCTCGGCGGCGCTGTCACCGCCGACCCGGCAGGGCCGGCCCGCGGTGCGGCCGCCGCTTACCGTCTCGGCGCCGCCGGCGCGCCCAATTCCATGCAGGCAAAGAGCGTCTCCAGCACCAGGCGCGGGTTGAGGTTGCGCCGGAGGTTCGCCTTGGCCTCCTCGATCGCGGCCGCGGTCCGGCGCAGGCCGGCGGGCGAGGTGCGGGACGCCCACGCGACCACCTCCGCGCGGGCGTCCACGTTCGCGAGTTGCGCCGCGTCCTGCGTCTCCTGCCAGACGACGACGTCGCGCACCCACAGCAGCGCGATGTCGAGCCACCGCTCGATCTCGTCCTTCTGCTTCGCCACCGCCTCGGCCGCGTCGAGCCGCTGCACGACGTCGCCGCGTTCGACCCCCTCGAGCGTGCGCAGCACCTCGGCGCGACGGTCAAACGGCGCCTCTCCGGCCGCCGCGGCCGCGAGCGCGTCGCCCACCCGTCCGCCCGAGATCGCCGCGAGAAACGCCGCGCGGTCCGCGGGCACCCCGGCCCGCTCGGTCAAGGCGCGGGCGATCTCCGGCGCCGGCACGAACGAGAAGCGGACGAACTGCGAGCGCGACACCAGTGTGGGCAGCAGCGCCGTCGTGGACTCCGAGATCAAGATGATGACGATCCCCGCCGGCGGCTCCTCCACGATTTTGAGCAAGCTGTTGGCGGCCTCCGCGCGCATCGCCTCGGCGTCCTCGACGACGAACACCTTGCGCGGCCCCTCGTACGGACCGTAGGCGGCCTCGCGCTTGAGTTCGCGGATCTGGTCGATGCCGACCGCCCGTCGCTCCGTCCCGCTCTCGCTCCGACCGGCCGAGATGACGCGCAGATCCGGATGCGCGCCAGCGCCGACCTTGCGACACGCGGGACACCGGCCGCAGGCGTCGTCGCCACCCTCGGTACACAGCAGCGCCTGGGCGAACGCCCGCGCCGCCGTCAGGCGGCCGACCCCGGACGGACCGACAAACACATAGGCGTGGGACACGCGGCCGCTCCGGAGCGCCCCGCGCAGCAGGGCTTGGGCGTGCCGCTGGTCGATCAGATCGCGGAAAGGCACTCGGACCCGGTCAGATCTTGACGAGCCGCTCCACGTCCAACACGAACACGGTCGCGCCCCCGACCTGGACCTTCACAGGATACGAGATGTAGGAGTCCACAGGCTCGACGACCGGCGGCAGCGGGCTCACGAGCTGCTCGCGTACCCGGCAGGTCTTCTGGATGACGGCGAGCGCGGCGTCCACCCTGGTTTCGTCCGTGCCGATCAAGATCGTGGAGTTGCCCTCGCGGAGGAACCCGCCGGTGCTCGCGAGCATCGTCGCCTGAAACTCGGCAGCCACGAGCGCCTCCATGAGACGCCGGGAGTCTTTCTCCTGGACGATCGAGAGGATCAACTTCATGGGCGGTCCCTCCCCTTGGGCCCCTGCGCGTTGCGCAGAAACCCATCCACCACGTGCCAGATCGCCCGGTGCACGTCGTCCACCGACCCGCGCGCGTCAACTACCCGGATTCGCCGGGGCTCATTCCCGGCGAGGGTGAGAAACCCCTCTCGCACCCTCTCATGAAACGCGACCGCCTCTCGCTCGAGGCGGTCCCCCCCGTCCCATCCGTCCACCTGGCCGGTGCTGGCGGACGTCCGACGCGCCCGCTGCAATCCCACCACCGGGTCGATGTCGAGCAGCAGGGTCAGGTCGGGAAGCAACCCCTCCGTCCCGACCTCGTTCACGGTCCGGACCACGTCGATCCCAAGGCCGCGCCCGACGCCCTGATACGCCAGGGACGCGTCGACGTATCGGTCGCAGACCACGAGCGTCCCCGCGACAAGCGCCGGGCGGATCACCTCGGCGACGAGCTGCGCGCGCGACGCCGCGAACAGCAGCATCTCGGTGCGGGGGGACAGTTCACCGTGCTTCGGATCGAGCAGGAGCGCGCGGATCCGCTCGCCGACCTCCGTGCCCCCGGGCTCGCGGACGTGGAGCACGGTTCGCCCCGCCTTCCGGAGCGCGTCCACGAGCAGGCGGCCCTGCGTGGTCTTCCCTGCGCCCTCGGGCCCCTCCAGCGTCAGGAAGACGCCGGCGTGCCGCCGCGGAGCCGCACCGGACGCGTCACTGCGGATAGATCACCACCCGCCGGAACGGGTCGCTGCCCTTGCTCTCCGAGGCGAGCCCGTAGCGCTCGATGAGCTGATGCTGGAGCCGGCGGACGTACGAGTTCTGGGGGGACAGCTCGACCGGCTGCGCGGCCGACATCACTTCCGAGATCGCCTCCTCCACCTCGCGGAGCGCGATCTCCTCCGCGCTCAGCCGGTCTTCCACGCCGAAGATCTCCCGCAGCACGGCCTCGATCTGCGACAGGGTGTTGCTCTTGATCACGTGCGTGGGGAGCCCGCGGGTGCCGGCCTCCCGAAGCCGCTTCGGCTGCCGCTTCTCCTGCGACTTCAGCGTCAGCAGCACGTCCGCGCCGTACAGCGTGTCCGCGATGGCGGCCGGGACGCGTAACTCGCGGATGGCCCGCTCCAGGCGGTTTCGGCTCACGGCGTACGGATAGATCCGCACCACCTTGTGCGGGACGGTAGGGGTCACGCCCCCGCCCGGCCGGTGCCCGTTCGGGGACGGCGCCGGCGGCTCGTGAGTCTCGCCGCTGCTGATCCGCACCTCGCCCTCGGCCGTCCGGGTCCGAATCTCCGGCCGCGGCATCGTACCCCGCAGGAACCGATCCACGACCTGGCCGACGTCGTGATGAACCGCGAGCTGGTCCTTTTCCTGGATCTCGATGACCACGTCGAACGTCGGAGGCGCCTTGCGCTCGAGCACCGTCTTCTGCGTGCCCCGGCGGCGGGCTTCCTCGTCGCTGAGCGTGACCGCCTGGATCCCGCCGATCAGATCGCAGAGCGTCGGGTTCTGCAGCAGGTTGTCCAGGGTGTTGCCGTGCGCCGTGGCGATCAGCTGCACGCCGCGCTCCGCGATCGTGCGCGCCGCAAGCGCCTCGGCCTCGGTCCCGATCTCATCGATCACGATGACCTGGGGCATGTGATTCTCGACAGCCTCGATCATGACGGCGTGTTGCAGCTCGGGGTACGGCACCTGCATCCGGCGCGCGCGGCCGATCCCGGGATGCGGGATGTCGCCGTCGCCCGCGATCTCGTTGCTCGTGTCCACGATCACGACGCGCTTGCCGACCTCGTCGCTCAGCACCCGCGCGCTCTCGCGCAGCAGCGTCGTCTTGCCGACGCCGGGCCGGCCGAGCAGCAGCACGCTCTGCCCATCTTCGATCACGTCCCGCACGATGTCCACGGTTCCGAACACCGCGCGGCCGACGCGCAGGGTCAGTCCGATGATGTCCCCGACGCGGTTCCGGATCGCCGAGATGCGGTGGAGCGTGCGTTCGATCCCCGCGCGGTTGTCCTTGCCGAACGTCCCCACGCGGCTCGTCACGTACTGCATCTCTTCCCGCGCGATGAACTCGTCCGACAGCCGCACCGCGCGACCCGCAAAGCGTGCTTCCGGCTCCCGACCGAGGTCGAGCACCACCTCGAGCAGCCCGTCGAGGTCCGGGTGCGACTCGATCATGCGGCGAATGTCCGGGGGCAACACGGCGAGCAGAATGTCGAGGTTGTCGGTAATGTGGATCTGGTGGCCTGCCACCACCACTCACCTCACCTGGCCTTTCCGGAGTCCGGCCCGTCCGGTCGACGGACCGGTCCTACCCCGCAAAAAAGACAATGAGGAGAAGCCCTCTGGCGGCTCTCCTCTGGCCGAGGCCACTGCTATAGCGTACCGCATCTTCGCCTACATTATATAGGGGCATCCAGCGGACTGCAACAGCCTCCTCGCGCGGCGGCGCCCCGGCGACGTGGCCGGCTCGCCCTTACTCCACCGCGAAGATCAGGCACTTGAGATAGCGTGTCTCCGGCATCGCGGGATGGACCGGATGGTCGCGCGCCTGCGAGCGACTCTCCACAAGCCGGATCCACCGGTGGGCGTCGCGGGCCGCCTGCCACACGGTCTCGCGAAGCGCGGCCTCGTCCACGTGGTACGAGCACGAGCACGTCACCAGCCAGCCGCCGGGCGACGTGAGCTTGAGCGCGCGCAGGTTGATCTCCTTGTAGCCCGCGAGCCCGGAGGCGAGCGCGCCCCGCGTCTTGGCGAACGCGGGCGGGTCGAGCACGACGAGATCGAAGCGGGCGCGCTCGCCGCTCAGACGGCGGAGCTCGTCGAACGCGTTGCCCGTGATGACGCGATAGCGGTCGCCGGCGCCGTTCAGCACCGCGTTGCGGCCGGCGATCGCGACGGCCTCCTCCGACGCTTCGATGCCGGTCACGGATACGGCGCCGCGGTGGACGGCGTGCAGCGCCCACGCCCCCGTGTAAGAGAAGCAATCGAGCACGGTGCCGCCGGCGGCGAGCTCCGCGGCGCCCATCCGGTTTTCGCGCTGATCGAGAAAGAACCCGGTCTTCTGCCCCCGCGCCACGTCCACGACAAACCGGACGCCGGCTTCGTCGATCTCGATCTCCGTCGCCCCTCCGCCGGCGAGCCACCCCGTCTCCCGCGGCAACCCCTCGAGACGGCGCACCGCGGGATCGTTGCGGGCGAAAACGCCGCGGGAGACCACGAGATCGCGCAACAACCGGACGAGCATCTCCTTCCGGCGGTCCATACCGAGCGTCAGCGTCTGAACGACGAGCACATCCGCGTAGCGATCCACGATGAGACCCGGCAGACGGTCGCTCTCTCCGAACACAAGGCGACACGCGGTCGCCCCCGCGGCGACGCGCGCGCGGAACGCAACGGCGTTCTCGAGGCGCTCGCGAAAGAACGCCTCGTCGGGCACCCGGCCGGCGGGCGCCAGCAGGCGGACGGTAATCACGGACTGGGTGTTGAGCAGGCCGACGCCGAGGCTCCGGCCGCCGGCGGTGAGCACCTCGACCGCGTCGCCATCCGCCGGTGACCCGTCGAGGCGGGCGATGTCGGTACGGTACACCCACAGATGCCCCGCGCGGACGCGTGCATCGCGGTCGGGGTGGAGCACGACGGCGGGATGGCCCCGGGCGATGCGCGGAGCCTCCGGACGCGGCGTGGCCGGCGCGGGGCTAGAAGAGGCTGGTTTGCGCCGGCTGTTCGACGCGGGACTCCTCGTCGGCGCCTTCGAAGATGTGGATCTCACCGAACACTCCATCGTAGCCCGGGCGAATCACGACGCGCCCGTCCCGCACGCGGCGCAGCCCGTCCACGATCCGCGGGCGGGCGTGCCGGGCGATTTCCTCGAGCGGCACGTCCAGGAGTACGCCGAACTCGCTGCCCAGCTCGTGCACCAACCGGAAGTACTCTTCGCGCACGCCACCCGTTCCGGGTTGCGAACCGAGGGCCTCGGCGATGATCTCCTCGAGCGGAATGAGGTTCCGGAACGGCACACGGTCCTGGGCGCCACCGCCCGGGGCGCGGTCCGCGATCGCCTCCACCCGCGACATCACGCCGACCGTGACCGGGCGTCCGCACGAGGGGCACCGCCCCTTCGCCGCCTTGGTCTCCTGCGGCGACAACCGGCGCTGGCACGACCGGTGGCCGTCGAAATGGTACTTCCCCTCCTCCGGGAAGAACTCGATCGTAAACAGGAACTTGGACCGGTCCCGCTCGCGCAGGATCCGCAGGATCTCCGCGTAGTCCATCTCGCAGTCAAGCACGTTGGCCTCCCGGCCGAGCTTGGCTGGGGAGTGCGCGTCGGAGTTGCTGACCAGGGTGACCTTGTCCAGCTCCGACAGCCGCCAGTTCATCGGCGGATCGCTGCTGAGCCCCGTCTCCGCCGCGGCGATGTGCTTGGCCTGGTCCCCGAAACACTCCGCAAGCGAGTCGAACCCTGAGTTGCTCCCGTACAGAGAGAACCACGGCGTCCACACGTGCGCGGGGATGATCATGCACTGCGGGGAGATCTCCATCACGTACTCGACGAGCTTGTCGCTCGGCAGCGACAGCGTCGGCCGGCCGTCGGCCATCAGGCTCCCGAACCGGGCGAGCACCGCGTTGATCCGATCCACCACCTCGAAACCCGGCGCCAGGATGACGTTGTGGATCTTGCGGAGGCGCCCTCCCTGAGGGTAGATATTGCTGACTTCGACGCTCAACATGAAGTGCTGCGCGCCGTGGGTGAACAGCCCCCGACCCGTCGGCTTGAGCTTCGCCTTGAGTTCGCGCAGCCACACCGGATGCGTGAAGTCACCCGTCCCCACGAGCGTGATGCCCTTGAGGCCACACCACTTCGTGAGATTCTCGACGTCCATGTCCCGGCTGGTTGCGCGGCTGAACTTCGAGTGCAGGTGCAGGTCGGCGATGATGCGCATGGAGCGGGATTCGTGCCACCGGGACGCGCATCCTGCCGCCGTCCCGGTGGTGCCGAACCGCGGTCGCGATGCTCGAGACGCGGCGTTCAAAAACGACGAGGGAGGCGGCTCCGAGATGAGCCGCCTCCCCTCGCGTTACACGAGTGCGTTCGTGAGTGCGTTGAGTTGATGTGTTAGCCGGTGACCCGAACGTTGCTGGCCTGAGGTCCCTTTTGTCCCTGGGTGGCTTCGTACTCGACCTTCTGACCCTCGTTCAGAGACTTGTATCCCTCGCCAACGATACCGCTGAAGTGAACGAACAGATCCTTGCTCCCATCATCGGGCGTGATGAAGCCATATCCCTTTTCCGCATTGAACCACTTGACCGTGCCGACCGCCATGATTTTCACCCACCTGTTGTGCCAAGCTACCAACCGACTCTGCTGTACCTAGCCACACAGTCTGCTGATGCTGTTCTAGTATGACAGATTTCTGGCCAAACGCAAGGGACGAACGCGTGGTTCACGACCGGCGCGTGCCTGCCCGGGTCTCACCGGCCGCGTCGGCCGTACTTGGTCCCGTGCCCTGGTTGAGTGTGTTATGCTTACTAGGTCGCGTCGGGTTGGTGTGCGTAGCCACCGTCGCCCATGTCCCGCGGCGAAGGGGGAACCCAATGAGACGCGTTCGGCGGATCAAAAAGCGCCCGTCCTCAGGCAAGACACGGCGGAGCAAGCAAGCGAAGGCGCGCCGCATCAGGACGATCCACGCGGCGATCCTCGCGCGCGCCTAGTCGCGCCACCTCCGCTGGGCTCGAGGTTCCTCGCGGCGCGCCGGCGGACGAGGCAAAGGACGTCCGGGAACCGCGTGGACGCGCCGCCATGCTACACTGGTGGTCCGGTGGTAGTGTACTTCACGGTTGACGAGGGGGATGTGGATGCGCAGAGACCAACGACAAACGGGCAGCACACGAAACGCCAAACCGCGCAAGATCGATCTGGTGAGCCAGATGGTTGCCCCCGGGGCCCAGGCGGGGCCGTTTCCTTGGGATCGGTCTCTCGCAGACGTCAAGAAGCCTTCCGGGAGAGCGCTGCGGCGGTCGTTTGGCGCGGACCTGAGACCCAAGCGTTAGCTTCAAGTCACCAGAGCGCTGGCGCCGCTGCGTGCCCAGGCGCGCGACGCAGCGACGATAGAACCCGCGCGGCGTCCAACAGCAAGACGAGAGGGCAACCCGTGATCGTTCCCGGGGGCCCTCTTTTCATATGAGCGAACGCAGTGCCGAAGGGTCCGCGCCGCGCGTATCGCGGTGTCGGTCGAACAGAGGGGAGCACGCCCGGGTCTCGAAGCATCACCGGACCTCACGACAGCCCGCAAACCACAGGGGGGTGCGGCATGAACGAATCCGCGTCACATCGGCGCGACGCGTTGAGCCGGCGCAAGTTCCTGGCGGGTGGCCTCGCGCTCGGCGGCGGTCTGGCGGGGCTGGATCTGCTCGGCCCGTCGTCGGCGGTCGCCCCAGCATGGGCTGCGTCCACCGGAACACCGAAAAAGGGCGGCACGCTGATCGCCGCTCAGGAGGTCGACCCCGTCAGCCTCGATCCTCACACCGACGCGAACTTCTCGTCCCTGCAGGGGTTTGAGCACATCTACGAGAGCCTGACCGGGTACGACGAGAAGACGAACATCGTGCCGGCGCTCGCGGAGAAGTGGGAGATCACGAACGGCAGCAAAACGTACACGTTCCACCTCCGCGCGAACGTGAAGTTCCACAACGGCCAGACCATGACCGCCGACGACGTGAAGTACAGCATCGAGCGGGTGCTGGACCCCAAGACCGCGTCCGGGTGGCGCTCCTGGGTCGAATCGATCAAAGAGATCAAGGTCATCGATCCGCTCACGGTGCAGATGAATCTCGACGCGCCGTAT
>DASQGM010000111.1:0-5063 GCA_035632615.1 bacterium
CCGCGGCTCGCCCATCGCGCCGCCCGCACGGCTGAGCGCACGGGCGCGCGGAATCACGCCACGATCGCCTAGTAGTGCGAACCGCCTCCGCTGTTGCTCCCGCCACCCATGCCGCCACCGCCCATACCGCCGCCGCCGTACCCCCCGTAGCCGCCCGACGGCACGTTGGGCGTGGCCGCAAGCGGTTTCAGGTCCAGACTGGCCACCCACCACTTGCCGGCGATGCCCTGGCCGTTCGCCTGGCCAGGCGCCGTGTCGGCGGCGAACCGGTACAGGAGATGGCCGTTGTACGCGACCTGGGAACCGTTCGCGGTGCGCACGATCGAGAGTTTCCCGGGCAGCTGCTCCTCGGACGTGGGCGCCGTCGCGCTCACCATCGCCGGCCACGACGCCGCGCACCCGCCGGTGCAGGCGCTCTGGGTCGGGGTGTCCGCCGCGAAGTAGTACAGGGTCATCCCCTTCGCGTCCGTGAGCACCTTCTTCTGCGCGCCTCCGATCGTCACCATCGCCGTATCGACCGTATACCCCGCCGCGAACCCCGCCGCGGTCAAACCGGCCACGGCGAGGGCGCCGGTCAGGAGGACCGCCGTCACGCGTATGTTCATCCGCAATCCCCTCACCTCCCTCTGCTGGTTCCGCATCACCCCTTTAGGATGGGGGACGCCGTTCACGCGCGCGTCACCGCACGGTCACAACGGTGCCACGAACGCGGGCCCACCGACGGCCCGGGGCCCCGCGCCAGTCGATCCGGCACGGGGCCCCGGGTTCCGCCGTAGGACGGGCGCGCGGCCCGCCACACTCACGCGTCGATGACCAAGTCCTCCAACATCCGCGGGTAGTACGTGATCAACTCCATCCCGTGCTCGGTGACCAGCACGGTATCGGAGTGCCGGAACCCGGCGTAGCCGGGGATGTAGATGCCCGGCTCAACGCTGAACACCATCCCCGGCACGATCGGCGAGTCGTCGCCGACGTCGAAGAACGGTCCCTCGTGGATCCCCATCCCGAGCGCGTGGCCGGTGTGGTGCCGCCAGCACGGCATCAGATCGTGCTGTTCGAAGAACGCCATGACCGCACGATCCACATCCGAGCACTTGGCACCGGGGCGGATCGCGTCGAACGCCACCTGCTGGGCCCCCAACATCAGGTCGAAGTAGCGCCGCTGGCGATCGTCGGGCTTGCCGATGATCATGGTCCGCTCCAGCTCGCTGCCGTACCCCCCGACGCCGGACGCGGCCCCGGTAACGAGCACGTCGCCGGCTCGGAATACCGCGTTGGTCGTGAGCGAGTGCGGCAGCGCGGAATCCTTGCCGATCTGCCCCCGGTACCCGGCGTACGCACCGGCGCGCAACCAGGACAGCGGCCGGTAGGACGGGCCGAGGGTGCGGATCATCGCCTGCGTCGCGTCAAACGACGCGCGCCCGCTCACCTCGGTCTCCGTGAGGCCCGGGCGCGTGTACTGCTGGAGCAGCGTGTGCGCCAGGTTTCCCCACTTCGTGCTCTCGCGGATCAACGCCACTTCTTCCGGCGACTTCACCGCGATCATCTCCTCGATCAGATCGCGCGAGGGGACGATCTTGGCGTCCGCGAGAAGCTCGCTCAATGCCGGGCCGCGGTATCCGTAGCCGCCGCCGTACCCGTCCCCGTCGACCCCGACGCGGCCGCCTCCCAACCCGAGCTCGCGACAGATCTCGGCGAAGCGATTCATCGGATGGGTGCGCCCGGGGTATTCGGGATACGACTCAACCTGGTCCACCAGCGCGTGGAGTCGCGAGTGCTCCGCCTCGAGCTGCGGCACGAACAGGACGCTTCGTCCCTCGCGGGGAAACGCGAACCCGATCGGGCGCTCGGTTTGGATGAACGCGAACCCGGTCAGATAGAACACCTGGGTCGGGCTGAACAGGCACAACCCCCCGAGGCCGCGGCGCCCCAACGCCTCGCGCACCCGCGCCTGGCGCCCGCGAAACTCATCCTCGCTGATCGTCCACCGCATCGTTCACCTCGCCCGCGTCCCCACCAGACGCCAGAGTCCGGCGCCGACGCCCCGGCAGACGTCCGCGCCTCCGCGGGGTGATTCGCCGCCGTGCGTGACCCCTCCCGCCCGCGCCGGCGGCTTGGCAGGGAGCGTTCGATCAAGGCGCGAACGGGGTTCGAGACACGAGAGGGGGAAACGCAGATGAGTTTCTTGGTCGCGGTGGTGATCGTCGCGGCGCTGCTGTGGTGGAACGGGATCAAGATCGTCCGAGAGTACCAGCGCCTCGTCGTGTTCCGTCTGGGCCGCAGCGTGGGCCAGAAGGGCCCGGGGCTCGTGTACCTGATCCCCCTAGTCGACAAGGCGGTCTGGGTGGATCTCCGCGAGGTATTCCTCGAGATCCCGGCGCAGACGTGCATCACCAAGGACAACGCCCCGATCTCGATCGACTTCCTGATCTACTGGAAGGTCCTGGACCCGTCCCTCAGCGTGATCCAGGTGGGGAACTTCGCCGGTGCCGCGCAGGGGATCGCCACCACGGGGCTCCGGGCGGTCATCGGTGACATCAGCCTCGATGAGGTACTCGCCAAGCGCGACCAGATCAACCAGATTTTGCGCGCGAAGCTTGACGAGGTCACGGAACGGTGGGGCGTCAAGGTAACCACCGTCGAGATCCGCGAGATCACGCCGCCGAGGGACGTCCAGGAGGCGATGACGCGCCAGATGTCGGCCGAACGCAGCCGGCGCGCCCTGGTCACGGAGGCGGACGGTAAGAAGCAGGCGGCGATCACGATCGCGGAGGGCGAGAAACAGGCCGCGATCCTGAAGGCGGAGGGAGACCGCCAGGCGGCGATCCTTCGCGCCGAGGGGTTCTCGCTCGCGCTCGACAGGATCTTCTCCGTCGCCAAGGGCGTCGACACGAATACGATGGGCCTGCAGTACCTCGAGGCGCTCAAGGTGCTCGGGGCCAGCCCCGCGACAAAGTTCGTGTTCCCGATGGAGTTCACGAAACTGCTGCAGCCGTTCATCGACGGCGCCGGACGGACCGGAGCGCCGCGCACGCCGTAGCGTCGTCGGTTCTCCCGACGACCGCGGGGGCCCCGTTCGGGGCCCCCGCGGTCATTTCGCGATCGCGTCCGCGCCTACAATATCGCGTCGTGCGTGTCCGCGTTGAACACATGCATCTTGTTCATGTCGATCACCACGTCGGCCACCTGCCCCATCCGGGCCTGGCTGCGAGCGTCCACCCGGGCGACGATACTGTGGTCGCCCGCGGTCAGGTAGAGGATGATGTCGGACCCGAGCGGCTCGTGCACGTCGACGTTCGCATGAATCACGGCGCCGCTGTCGTTCCCCTTGCGGAACGCCCAGTCGTGCACGTCCTCGGGCCGCACCCCGAAGATGATCGGGCGCCCCGCCCAGTCTGCGAGCTTGGGCACGAACTCCGCGGGGACCTCGGCGCGGAACACGCCGCCGTCGACGATCATCTTGCCGTCCTGCTTGGCGAGCTTCGCCTCCAGGAAGTTCATCGCCGGCGAGCCGATGAACCCGGCGACGAAGAGGTTGGCCGGACGGTCGTACAGGTTCATGGGGCTGTCGACCTGCTGCACCAGCCCATCCTTCATGACCACGATACGGTCGCCCATCGTCATCGCCTCGACCTGGTCGTGGGTCACATACACGGTCGTGGTCTGGAGCCGGGCGTGCAGCTTCTTGATCTCCGCACGGGTCTGCACGCGCAGCTTCGCGTCGAGGTTGCTGAGGGGTTCGTCCATCAGGAACACTTGCGGCTCCCGCACGATCGCGCGCCCGAGCGCCACGCGCTGACGCTGTCCGCCGGAGAGCTGCTTGGGCTTGCGGCCGAGCAGCTCCTGGATCCCGAGCATCTCGGCCGCTTCCTTCACCCGCCGGTCGATCTCAGGCCGGGCGTATTTCCGCAGGCGCAGCCCGAACGCCATGTTATCGTACACGGTCATGTGCGGGTACAGCGCGTAGTTCTGGAACACCATCGCGATGTCCCGATCCTTCGGGGCCACGTCGTTCACGATCCGGTCGCCGATGTAGATGTTGCCCGCGGTCGCCTCCTCGAGCCCCGCGACCAGCCGGAGGCACGTCGTCTTCCCGCACCCCGACGGTCCCACGAGCACGGTGAACTGCTTGTCGGGAATGTCGAGCGAGACGTGGTTCACGGCGAGGACGTTGCCGAACTGCTTGACGACTTCTTCGAGCATCACCTTGGCCACAATGGCCACCCCCGAACGGCGGACCAGTCTCGGCACGGCAGCGCCGCGTCCCATGAGTTTCCGCCGTGCTGGGGTCAGTACGACGTCCCCGGCCCGCCTCCCTGCCGGGATTACGACGTGGCGCGCATCCCCTGCTTGACGCGGTCGATCACCTCGACCGGGGTGGGATCTACGCCCCGCAGGTAGGCGAGATACACGCTCGCGAGGTCGCCGAGAAACACGAGGGACAGCATCCGGGCGAGCCGACCGGCGCCGCGTCCGCGGACCTCGTGCACGCCCGCGGCGGCCTCCTGGAACGCCGCGTCGCGGGCGACCTGGATGCGCCGCAGGGTCCGTCCGTCCTCGTCCCCGCCGAGCAGGATCACGGCGACGGTGCGGCGTGCCAGGTCCCGGGGGGCGCCCCAGCCGACGATCTCGTTGTGGGTCAGCTCGGGAAACACGTCCCAGGCAGCCAGCGTCTTGCTGTTCTCGTTGAACTGCGTCTTCCAGCGACGGGCGACCGGCGCGAGCTCCGGCGTGCCGGCGTACACGGCCGGGACCATTCCCTGAAGCACCTCGGCGAGCTGCTTCGCGGGATTGCGCGATGTCGGGACATCCGGCCCCGCCTCGGTCGCGATCGCACCCAGCACGCCGACGGCCTCGTCCACGTCGGCGCCGCACGGCCCGGCGAGCCCCCACTTCTCGAGAACGGCCAGTGTCGGAGCGAACAGGTGCGCAAGCGCCGCGCGCGGCTGCAGACCCCCGCGGACGCGCAGCACCGTGCCGCCGGCGGCCAGCGTCGCGAGCCGCCCTCCGGAGGTGATCGCGACGAAGTGCGCGCCGGATCGGACCGCCGCCTCGGCGGCGGC
>DASQGM010000112.1:0-3980 GCA_035632615.1 bacterium
TCTCCTTCGTCCGTTTGGTCCGTGAGCGGAGGCGGCCAAGATTGACCTCCCGGGCCGGGGTGCTGCACCGTGCCCCGGAGCGGTTCCCTGCTTTGCTCGATTCGCGTCTCCAGCGGCCATCCGGTCATGCGTGCCGATCACAGGGCATGGCGACGGAGCCGCACCCGCTCCAGCGAGCCTCGCCAAAACAAACCCCTGGTGCACGCGGTAACGGTCGCCGTGGCCGGCACACCCGCGGGACCGTTCGTGAGGGCCCCTGGCGCAGTGACGGCAACGAGGATGGCGCCGGGATTCAGTTGGCGCCGAGATCTCTGTTCACGGGCTGCTGCACCCCTGCGGGGTGGCGGCGCCGAACGCTAGTGTCCGGTGCTGATCAGCGTGAGGAGGCGCTCCGCCTCTCCGAGTTGCGCCGCGGACGCGTCGTACCGCGCACCGCGTCCGTCGTGGTGTTCGATCGTGAGCAACTCGACATCGTACAGGCGCACTGCCTCTCCGAGTTGAGCGGTGGCGCGGTCGCGGTTCCCGGCGGCGAGGTAGACCTGCCCGAGCCAGAGGCGGTAGCGGGCCGCGTATGGGTCGAGCCGGACCGCGTCCTCGAGCGCCGCCGCCGCTGCGGCTTCATGCTTCTCCGCGTGCTCGAGCTTCCCCAGTTCCGCGCGCGGATACGCGTCCCACGGGCTGAGCCGGCTCGCGTACAGGTAGAGCTCGGTCGCCCGGTCGCGCATCGTCCGCCACGGGCCCATCGGGTTGTCGAGCCGCCGGACGTACAGATCGGCCAGCAGGTCGCCGAAGTACGCCGGCGTGACGCCGTCGAGCGGATCCACAGCCAGCGCCGCTTCGAACGTGCGGACCGCCTCGGTGAACTGGCCCGCCCGCACCTGCTGCACTCCTTCGTCGTGCAGCGATGTCGCCTCGACAGGCGGCGCGAGAAGCGGCGGCAGACAGAGGACCACGGCGACGAGCGGGAGCACGAACAACCGCTGCCAGAGGCGCACAGCCGGCCGGTCGGCGAGGGACGCGTGGGCCGCGACCACCGCAGCGAGCAGCAGCAGGAGCGCGAGGTTCGTGACGACGAAAAGGCTTTCGTCCACGATGCTCACGGTGGCAAGACCCGCCATCCCCGCGGCCCACCCGCCCAGCCACGCGCGCTCCTGGGCCCCGCCGCGCGCATAGAGCCTGGTGCCGCGCCAGACGCCCCACAGCACCACCAGCGCGAGCAGCCCGCCCCCCACTTTCCCGGTCGTCACCAGGACCTGCAGGTAGTCGTCGTGCGCCGAGCCGGGCACGTTGATCATCGCGTACGTCTCCAGCACGTCGGGGGCGCGGTACGCCGAGTACACGGCGTTGAACGTGCCCAGCCCCGTGCCCCACGTCGGGTGGGCCCGCCACATCGCGAGGGCGGTGTGCCAAATGTAGAGCCGGCTGGTCCCCGTGTCTTCCTGGTCGGGGGCGATGCTCTGGGCGCGTGCCCCAACGCTCGGGAGCCTGACGACCGCGAGCGCGGCCACGAGGACGATCAGCAGGAGCACCGGCCACGCGCGCCGCCGGATCGGCCAGAAGAGTACCGCGGCGACCACGGTGAATACGCCGAGGCCCACGTAGCCGCCGCGGGAGTACGTGACGATCAGGCCGAGCACCTCGGCCGCGAGCGCGGCGGCCGGCAGCGGGCGCCATGCCAGCGGGACGGACACCGTCAGCACGGTGGTGCCGGCGATGCCCAGCACGAGGAACGCCGCGAGCAGGTTGGGGCTCGCGAGCGTCCCGTACGCGCGCGTCCGGATCAGTTCGGCGAACGAGCGGCTGAGCCAGTACGCGGGGGTGGGCACCCCGCTCACGTACTGGCCCAGCCCGATCATCGCCTCGCCAAAGGCGATCGCCACGAGACCGGCGAGGAACACGTGGGTCTTGACGCGGTCATTCAGGGCCATCAGCGCCGCGAGCACGAGGACGATCAAGGAGACGTGAAAGAACGTCTCTTCGCGGGAGGCGTACAGGAACGTGGTGTGCGCAAGCGAGAGCACGCACAGCGTCGCGGCGACCGCGAGGCCCCACAGCGGCGCGCCCGGGAGCGCCCGGCCTCCCAGCAGGCGGCGGAGCACGGACACCCCGCCGATGGCCAGCGCCGCTCGCTCGAACGCCAGCAGCGGCACACGGTGTTCGAGGAACCCGGCCGACGGCATGAACGTGAGCCCGCCAAACGCCGCCCATCCGAGCAACGCCACGGTGCCGACGAGGATCGCCCAGTCGAGTACCTCGCCGAGGGCCACGTGCAGCCGCGGCGGCGGGGCGCCCGCGCTCACGCGCTCAGCCACGCCTCGTGAAACCGCATCATCCCGTCCGGCTGGTCCACGAACCCCTGCAGCCTGGGGGACACGAGCTTGTACTCTCGCGGGAAGTACAGTGGCACGTACGGCGCGTCCTGGGCCAGGATCTTCGTGACCTGCGTGTACACGGCGCGCCGCTTCGCGATGTCGTACTCGGCACGGGCGCCGTCGAGCAGGTCCTGGACCTTGGGGTTCGCGTACCCGGAGTAGTTGAGCGATCCGATGCCCGACTGCGTGACGAACGGATAGATGTCAAAGTCGGGATCGGGCCGCCCGCTCCACGTGACGATCGTGGCCTGGGGTTGCAGCTTCACGACCTGCGTCACGTACTCCGTGCCTTCGATCACGTCGATCTTCATCTGGATGCCGGCGTCGGCGGCCATCGACTGGACCGCCTGCAACACGGACAATAGCTGCCCCGCGGCCGGCGAGATGATCGTAAACGCGAGCCCGCCGGACGAGCCTCCCTCCTGCAGCTTGGCCTTCGCCGTGGCCACGTTACGCGCCGGGAGCGTCCAACTCCCGTCGTACGCCGGCGTGCCGTTCGGGAAGAACGAGTACGCGGGATACGCCGCACCCTGCAACACGGCGCCGGCGATCGCGCGCTGGTCCACCGCGGCGAGCATCGCCTGCCGCAGCGAGGCGTTGTTAAACGGCGGCTTGGTGACGTTCAGCGCCAGCGCCGCCCACGCGATCGGGCTGCGCTCGATCAGTCGAAACGTGCTCCCCGGCTGTCCCGCCTGCTGGCCCAGCGTCTTGACCTGCGGCAGCGGGACCAGGCTGACGATGTCGACGTCGCCCGACTTCAAGTTGGTGACCCGAGCGTTGTCGTCGAGGAAGACCCGGTACGTGATCGCGTCCAGGTACGGCCGGTCCTGCTGCCAGTAGTGCGGGTTCCGGCGGAGCGTGATGTGATCCTGCAGCACGCGCTCCGCGTACAAGAACGGCCCGGTGCCGACCGGGTGCAGGCCGTAGTCGAGCCCCGCCTGCTCGGCCGCGGTCGGGGACACCATCATCCCCGCGCGGTCGGTCAGCGCGTACAGCAGCGGGCTGTAGGGCTGGCTCAGCACGAGCTGGATCGTGTAGGCGTCCACGATGTTGACCTTCGTGACCGGGCGCAGCTCGCTCTTGCGAAACGACGGATACTTCGGGTCGAACAGCATGCGGCGGAAGTTGTACTCGGCCGCTTCGGCGTTGAACGGCGTGCCGTCGTGAAACCGGACGCCCTGGCGGAGCTTGAACGTCGCCAACTTCCCCTCCGCGCTGATCGTCCACGACGTCGCCAGCTTCGGGACGATCCGAAGGCGGTCGTCCGTGTCCACGAGCTTGTCGTAGAGGCTTTGATAGATCTGTCGGTCGACGTACGCCTGCGAGCGGTGGGGATCCATCGTCGGCGGATCCCCGTCGATGGCCACCCGAAGCGTGCCGCCGGTGCGAATCCCCTGCGCCGACACGCGACGGTTGCCCGCGAGCGCCCACGCCGCCGCCGCGCCGACCCCCGCGGCCAAGAAGCGCCGCCGGGTCGTGCCTCGTCCCGCACCGCCCCCTGCCCCGTCCACGCGCATCCCCCCACCCCGTAGTCGTGCCCGTCCGGCGCCGGAGCGCCCGACAACTCGCTGGTCTTCGTCGGCCGGGTCCCGAGGGTCCTCTCCAGGC
>DASQGM010000113.1:0-16469 GCA_035632615.1 bacterium
CTCGACCGCCGGCGCGCCGCGGAGCGCCTGGACGACGTGCAGCAGCGAGACGTCGCCGTTGCCAAGCGCGGCGTACAGCTCCTCCTCGTTCGGCAGGCTGAACCGGGTGGCAACCTCGCGAAGGCGGTCGGCCTTCATCGGCGCGGCGACGCTCCCGCCGCGGCGCAGCTCCTTCTCGAGCAGCTCCTTGCCGCGCACGATGTTCTCGTCGCGGCGCTCCCGCTTGAACCACTGCCGGATCTTCGTGCGCGCGTTGCTCGTCTGCACAAACGCCAACCAGTCGCGACTGGGACCGGCGCTGTTCTTGTTGGTGACGACCTCGACGATGTCGCCGGACTGCAGCGCGTGACTCAGGGGCACGAGGCGCCCATTGACCCGCGCGCCGGTCGTGTGGTACCCGACGTCGGTGTGGACCCGGAACGCGAAGTCCACCGGCGTCGCCCCGGCGGGGAGATCGATGACGTCCCCTTTCGGGGTGAAGACGAACACCTCGTTCTGGAACAGGTCGATCTTGACGGAGTGCATGAACTCGCGCGCGTCCTGGAGCTCCTGGTGCCACTCCAGCAACTGGCGCAGCCACGAGAGCTTCTGCTCGAACGCCGGCTCGGCTTTGCCGCCGCCCTCCTTGTACCGCCAATGCGCGGCGATACCGTGCTCGGCCACCCGGTGCATCTGCTGGGTGCGGATCTGAATCTCGAGCGGCTGGCCCTCGTAGAGGACCGCGGTGTGGAGCGACTGGTATCCGCTCGTCTTGGGGTTCGCGATGTAGTCGTCGACCTCGCCGGGGATGGGTTTCCACAGCGCGTGCACGATCCCGAGCGTCTCGTAGCACTCCCGCACGTCGTTCACCACCACGCGCACGGCCACCCGGTCGTAGATCCGCCCGACGCCCTGCCCCTGGTACTTGGGACGCTGCATCTTCTGGTAGATGCTGTAGACGTGCTTCGGGCGTGCCGTGATCGCGCCGCGGTCCACGCGGATCCCGGCCCGGCCCAGCTCGGTGTGCAGCGTCGCGACCACGCGCGCCAGCAGCGCGTCCTGCTCGTGGCTGCTGCGTTCGAGCTGCCCCGCGATCTCCGCGTGCGCGCCGGGCTCGAGCACCCGGAACGCGCGGTCCTCCAGCTCCCGTTTGATGCTGCCGATCCCCAGCCGCTCGGTGAGCGGTGCGTAGATCTCCAACGTCTCACCGGCCGTCCGCTTCTGCTTCCACTCGGGGAGGAACTCGATCGTGCGCATGTTGTGCACGCGGTCGGCGAGCTTGATCAGGATAATGCGGATGTCGCTCGCCATCGCGAGGAACATCTTGCGGAGGTTCTCGGCCTGCCGCTCCTCGCGGGTCTTCCATTCGATGCGGCCCAGCTTCGTCACGCCGTCCACGAGCCCGGCGATCTCCGGCCCGAACTTCTCCTTGATCTCCTCGATCGGATGGGCGGTGTCCTCGGGGACGTCGTGCAGCAGCGCCGCGGCGATCGTCGCGGAGTCGAGGCGCAACCCAACCAGGATGTCGGCGACCGCCACGCTGTGATGCACATAGGGCTCGTTGGAGGCCCGAGTCTGTCCGGCGTGGGCGGCCTCCGCGAACAGATAGGCGCGGCGGATCAGATCGCGATCGGCGTGCGGGATCGTCTCGCGGACGTGGCGCAGCAGCGCCTCCGCGTCCTCCGGCAGCGCCTCCTCGCCGCTCCCGCGGACGAGATGGAGCCGCTTCATCGCTCCGGCCACGACGTCCGCCGGGCCTGGTGCTTTCGCGCCGCCTGGCTGTTCCGCGCTCATGCCCCTCCCCGTGCGCGCCTACGCGAGCGCCGCGCGCTGGATCTCAGCCGGCGCGGCCCGCTCCGCCCACGCGGCGAACGCGTCGAACGCCGCGCGCTCGCGGGCGCCCTCTCGAAACCGCAACGAGGCGTTGAGGTCGCGCCGCCCGTCCGCGGGCACCAATCGCACCAGCCACCCTGACCCGACGCTCTCGCGCACCGCCAGCCCGACCTCCTCGAACACTGCGCAGGCCGCGCCCACCGTCACCCGCGAGGCCTCGGGCACCGCGGCGCGGACACGCGCCCAGGTCTCCTCGTCCGGCCAGGCAACGGGCTCGCCTCCGCGCCACTCGCGAAGCGCGCGGTAGAGCCGGACCAGCAGGTCGCGGCTCGGGGAACGGGCCTCGATCGCCTGGCGCCGCGTCGCCCGGCCGCCGGCGCCGAACGCGAGCGTGACGGTTGACGGACGCCGGTCCAGTCCCACCGTGGCACAGGCGACCAGCAACTCGCGGCGCCCGCTCGGAAACGACGCCAGGACGGCCCGCCGCAGGTCTTGTGGCAGCGCCTCCTCGTGCAGCATCGTCGTCACGAGCACCCTGAGCCGTCCCTCCTCGAACGCCCGCGCCACCACCTGCCGCACCCGCCCCGGCAGACCTTCGTGCAGGTACCCGATCCGCGCCTCCGCGCCGGCGCGCTCCCGCAGGCGTGTCGCCAGGCGCACGCACGTCTCGGGCGACACAGTATAAACGACGCTTTTCTCGCCTGCGTTGACCACTTCCTCTACCACCGCGTCCGGATCGGCGACGTCCCGCCGGTCCTCGAAGCGCAGGAGCGGACGCGCGGGATCGTCCCGCAGCACCGGCCCGCCGGGCCGGCCTCGCGCCAGCGCGGCCGCCTCCACCGGCTCCCCGACCGTCAGCGCGGTGCGGCGCAGGAGCTCCGGCGGCAGCATCGCGACGTCGGCCGGCGAGACGCCGTCGAACACGATCACCGCCGCCCGATCCACCCACGGCGCCACCAACGTCCCCTCGCACGCCGCTTCGACGCTCGCGACCACGACGTCCGCGGCGCCCGCGCGGAGCGCGGCCAGCGCCAGGTCCCGCTTTCCGATGTCGAGCAGGCCGTGCACCGGCTGCACCCGGAGGCCGAGCCCGCCGAGCTGGGACGCCAGCTGTTCGGCGCGGCGCGCGACATCGCACCACAGCGGCTCGACGACGAGCGCGCCCAGCTCACCGCCCGCCGCCTGCGCGGCGGCTCCGGCGATCACCGTGACCCATCCGCGCCCGGGGGGCGCCGCCAGCACGACCGAGTGGCCCCGGGCAACCTCGGCCAGCGCCTCCGCCTGGGCGGGCCGCAGGGGGCGACCGCCGTTGACGTAGATCGGCAACCGCGCGACCGCGGCGTCCCGGTCCAGCGCGCGCCACGCCCGCCGGGCCGAAGCGCCGGACGCGGTCGGCTCACCGTCCTCGCGCTGGACGTAGAGGTTCACGCCGAGCGTGCGGTCTCCGCCGCCGGTCACCGCGGACACCATCGCGCGATACCGCCCGCCCGCGTCCATCCCGGGCGCGATCCGCCCGGCGACGCGCGCACTGAGATAGCCGACCATGCGACCGTCCGCGGTCACGACGCGGACGGCGTGCGGGTCGTAGGGATTCGCGGGCTCGCGCCGCAGCGACAGCGGATCCCCCTCCGCGAGCGTCGCGATCACCGTCTGGCGATCGTCGAACGTCACCCCGGCGACCTTGGTGTAGAACTCCGGCGCGTTCTCGCGGTCGTCCTCGGGCCTGTCGAGATAGTCGTCCGCTCTCCGGAACAACCGGTCCACGAGCAGGCCCGTGTCCGACAACACCGTCGCCGGATCGAGGCCCGGCACCTCGAGCGCGCGCAGCCGGAGACGGACGCGTCCCGGCTCGAACCGGTCGAGCTCGGGCACGAACGCCAGGTCCACCGAGGCGTCGGTGAAGCTCAACACCTCGCCGAGCGCCGCCATCGAGAACCCAATCGTCTCCGCGAACACGGTCCCGTCGGTGACACCCATGCGGAGATGCGCGCCATCGCCCACGAGCCGCCGCGTCACCGCGCGCACGGCCCGCACCACGAACACCGGCTGGGGATTGCCCGACCCGAACGGCGCGAGCGCCTCCAGCGCGGTCACGAGGGACGCCGTCACATCGGGGAGCGCCACCTCGGCGTCCGCCTCGAGCGGCGCCGCCCGCACGGGCGCGCGCTCCGCGGCCACCTCCAGGAACGCCCGGCGAAATCCGTCGATCTCGGAGCCGTCGATCGACAGCCCCGCCGCCATCGCGTGCCCGCCGAACCCGCGGAGGTGGGCGCGGCAGGCGCCGAGCGCCTCCACCAGGTGAAATCCCTCGACGCTGCGCGCCGAGCCCCGGCCGGCTCCGTCCGCGAGCGCCACGGCCACCGCCGGGCGGCCGTACTGCTCCACCAGCCGCCCCGCGACGAGCCCGACGACACCCGGGTGCCACCCCTCGCCGGCGACGACGAGCGCCGCCGCGTCCGGCTCGGGCCCGACCTGCGCCAGCGCCTCGCCCAGCACGCGCTCGAGGACCGCCTGCCGCTCGCGGTTGGCCTCGTCGAGCGTCTGAGCCAGCGCCTGCGCCTCTGCGGGGTCGTCGGTGAGCAGCAGGCGGAGTGCGGGCGTCGGATCGCCCAGCCGGCCCGGCGCGTTCAACCGGGGGCCGAGCTGCCAGCCGACGTGCCAGGCCTCCACCGGTCCCGTGATCCCGGCGATCTCGATGAGCGCCTTGAGACCCGCGGCCGGCGCCGCGCCCAGTTGCGCGAGCCCGCCCGCGGCCAGCCGCCGGTTGTCACCGCGCAGGGGCACGACGTCGGCGATCGTGCCGAGCGCCGCCAGGGCCGCGAGGTCCACCGGCGCCTCGCTCCCCGCGACGCGCCGACGCAGCGCCCATGCGAGCAGGTACGCCAGTCCGGCCGCACAGGGCGCGCCCGCGCGACTCTCGTCCGCGGCGCCGTCTTTGGCGTCGGGCGCGACGACCACCGCGGACGGCCGCTCGGGCCCGGGCGTGTGGTGGTCCACGACCACAACGTCGAGCCCTAACGCCCTGGCGCGCGCGACCGCCTCCACCGCGGTGATGCCGCAGTCCGCCGCGATCAGCACGCGCGCGCCCCGGGCCGCCAGTTCCTCCACGGCGCGCACGCCGAGACCGTAGCCGTCGCGCGTCCGGTGCGGCACGTACCACAGCGGGTCCGCACCGAGGCCGCGCAGCGAGCGCACGAGAATCGCAGTCGCGCAGATGCCGTCCACGTCGTAGTCGCCGTGCACCGCCAGCCGCTCCCCCGCCTCGAGCGCGCTGGCGAGCCGCTCCACGGCGTCTCCCATGCCGGGGACCGTCAGCGGATCGGAGAGGCCATCAAGGGAGGGGTTGAGAAAATCGCGCGCCGCCTGCACGGTGACGATCCCGCGGCGCCGGAGGATCCCGCCGACGATTGGCGGCACGCCGACTGCGCGCGCGAACGCCTCCGCCTCGGGATCGGGAGGCGCCACGACCCATGAGGTCTTGTTGGCGACGGCCATCACTTTCAATTATAGCGCGTGGGGTATCCGGCCTCGCACCGTCAACCCGGTCTGACGCCCGGGACCTGCGCGTCGCACCCGTTGAGCACGAACTCGAAGATGTCAAAGTTCCGCAGGCCCTGATTCGCCCGCGCGGCATAGTCGCGGGTCAGCGGGTGCGACAGGATAAACGGCACGGGCTGCTCGGCCATCCCGCCGTGGGACCGAAGCCGCTCCCCGACGAGATGCGTCAGGTCGTGTTCGACGGCCCGCGAGCCAATCGCGTGCCCCCGTCTGGCCACGACGGCGATGTCGGCTTCCCGGTCCTCGGGCAGCTCGAAACGCGCGCAGGCGTCTTCCCGCGCCAGGGCACACGCGACGGCGGGCAACGCGCCGATGAAACGCAACACGGCGGCGCGCTGGATGCCGGCGCGCGTCAGATAGACGCGGACGAATCCACCGAGCGCCCCGTGGTGCCTGACGAACGGGTCGGTGATCGGACAGATCACCCGCGCCGCCCCAGCGCCGAACGCGTCGTCGAGTCGGTCACCGAGATAGAGCACGTTCGGCCGGCCGTCGGGGAGCGCCATGTCGGTCATGCCGTGATCGGCCACGACCCCGACGCGAGCGCCGAGCGCCGCGAGCCGTCCGAGGCGTTCGTCCACGGCGCCCAGGAACGCGTTGGCCTCCGGAGACCCCGGCGCGTGTTTGTGTTGTACGTAGTCCGACAGCGATAAATAGGTCAGGTCGGGGCGTCGCGTCTCGAGGAGACGGATCCCGGCGTCCAGCACAAACAGGGAGAGATCGGCCGAGTACGGATCCGGCGCCGGCCGGCCGACCAGGTCGACGACCCCGTCGATGCCGTGCTCGGCGATCGTGCACGACGCGGCGCGCTCGGCCGAAAAGACGACGCCGGTGACCCCCGCCCCCAGCGCCAGCCGGAGTTTGTCCTTGGCGGTGATCGCCGCGACCGCGGCGCCGGCCTCGGAGAAACGCGCGAGGATGGTCGGCGCCCGGAGCGGCCGTGCGTCGACCATCATGACCTCCCGCCCGGTCTCCCGGTCGAGATAGTAGTTGCCCGAGACCCCGTGGACCACCGGCGGCGCGCCGCAGACGATGGAAATGTTGTTCGGGTTCGTAAAGGTGGGCATCGCCGCCGAGGCGATTGCCGAGAACCCCTCGCGCGTCATGCGGTCGATGGCCGGGATCACACCCGCGGCGTGTGCCGCCGCGATGTACGCGGGGTCGCACCCATCGACGCAGACCACCACCACCGGCCGGGTCGGCCAGCGCAGCACGCGCCCGTTGACGAGAACCGGCGTCTTCCCGGCGCCGCCAGCGCGCTCGCCCACTGACATGTGATCGGTTCGCCCCCTGTCATCCCCGCCGCGTGTCGAGGCTTACGAGGTGACACACAGCAGGATAGCGCCCCAAGACAACGCCTAGGTTAACGGCTCCGGAACGGACCGTGAAGATCTGGGCCGAGCAGCGAGGCGGACTGAGCGAGATGCGCCCACGCCTCGAGCGCGGGGACGGCGCGCCGGCGCTCGGCTATGGAAACCGCCGGGTGTCGTCGGGGCCCGGCGGCGAGGAGGACAGACCGGGCCCGGACGGGGCGCGCGCGGGCCCTTCGTGCGTCCGCAGGCGCTGTTCGAGGTCGCGGACTCGCCCGCCGAGACGCATCCGGTGCGGCAGCGCGGAGAAGAACGTCAGCAGCGACCCGAGGACGCCCGCCCCCACGAGGGCGAGTGCGAGCGGTCCGTCGAACAGCTGCCACTGCCAGAATCGCACGACGACCGTGGTGGAGCTGTTGCTGAGCGTGAAGATGGTGACCGCGAGCAGGATGAGCACGAGCCACACCGGCACCCCGCGCATCCGCGTCCTCCCGCCTACCGCCGTCGGCGGCCGCTCCGCCGCCGCCCGGCTCCCGGCCGGACCGGGGCGTTGAGCACCGGCGCCACCACCGCGTCGCTGCCGCTGCCACTGCCATCCCCGCTCGGCGCCGGCTCCCGGGGCCCCACCGCAGGACGTGGGGCCGACGCGCTCGACGACGGGTGGCGCCGCTCGGCCCAGTTGTGCCAGTCCACCAGGATCGGGCTGGCGTTGAAGATCGAGGAGTACCCACCGGTGACGATCGACACCACGAGGCCGAACGCCACGCCCCGGATCGTCTCCCCGCCAAACGCGTAGACCGCGCCGATCGCCAGCACCGCGGTCATCGCGGTGTTGATCGACCGGACGAGCGCCTCGAGCACGCTCCGGTTGACGAGCGGCTCGAACGGCTCGCGGGTCCGCATGTTCAGGTTCTCGCGGATCCGGTCGAAGATCACGATCGTGTCGTTGATGGAGTAGCCCGCGACCGTGAGCAGCACCGCCAGGAACGAGCTGTCGACCTCGAACTGGGTCAGCGCAAACGCACCGATCACCACGAGCAGGTCGTGCAGCAGCGCCACGTCGGCTGCGATCGCGAACCGGATGGAGCGGAACCGGATCGAGATGAAGATCACCTGCAGGATGATGCCGATCACGACGCCCATGATCGCCGCGTTGCGCAGTTCGGCCCCGATCTCGGGGCCCACCGTGTCCTCGCGCAGCATCTGCGTGTGGGGGAACTTGGCCCGCACGGCGTCGGTGATCTGGTTCATCTGCTGCTGGGTGAGCGGCCGCGTCTTGATGAAGACTTCGTTCTGGCCCGACCGCTGGATCACCGCGTCGGCCAGCCCGAACCCGCTGATCACGGTCCGGACGTCCCCGTCCGAGAACGCGTCGTTGATCTGCAGTTGCAGCTGGTTGCCGCCGGTGAAGTCCACGCCCCAGTTGAGGGCGTGATGGTCCCGGACGTGATGCGTGTACAGCGCGATGAGCCCCGGAATGATCACGGCGAGCGATAACAAGTAGTACCAGCGCCGGTGGCGGATCAGGTTGAAGGTCTTGTCCACGTGCCTACTCCCCCGCGCCGGCGGCGCCGCCGCCCTGGGCCGCGAGCGCCCGCCCCCGTCCCAGGGACGCCAAGTTCTGGATCCACGCGGCGAGCGACGGGACGTCGAGGGCGATGTCCACGAACACGCGGGTGACCACGATCGCCGTGAAGATGCTCGTGAGGATGCCGAGGATCAGCGTCACCGCGAAGCCGCGGACCGGCCCGGTGCCGAGCCAGAGCAGCACAAACGCACCGATGAGGGTCGTCGCGTTGGAGTCGAGGATCGTCACGATCGCCCGGCTCCACCCCGTCGCCACCGAGGCGCGCAGCGTCTTCTTGGCCCGCAGTTCTTCCTTGATCTTCTCGAAGATGATCACGTTCGCGTCCACCGCCACGCCGAGCGACAGGATGAACCCCGCGATCCCCGGCAGGCTGAGCGTCGCGCCGATCCCCGCCATGAGCGCAAACAGGATCAGCGTGTAGACGCCGAGCGCGACGTCGGCGAGCAGGCCCGCGAAACGATAGTATAGGAACATGAACAAGCCGACGAGCACGATTGCGATCTCTCCGGCGCGGACGCTCCGATCGATGGAGTCCCGGCCGAGCACCGGACCCACAGTCCGGTTCTCGACGACGGTCACGGGCAGCGGCAGCGCGCCGGCCCGCAGCAGCACGGCCAGGTCCCGCGCGGAGTCGAGCGTGAAGCCGCCCTCGATCACGCCCTTGCCGCCGGGAATCGGGCTGTTGATCACCGGCGAGCTGATGACCCGGCTGTCGAGCACGATGGTGAGGTACTTCCCGATGTTCTTGGTGGTGTAGTCCTCGAACTTCTTCGCGGCCGAGCTCTTGAAGGTGAACCCGACCTGCGGCCGGCCGAACTGGTCAAACGTCACCTGGGCGTCGCTGAGGTCGGCGCCGGTGAGCAGCACGTTCTTGTGCAGCTTGATCGTGGACTTGTCCTGGGGCAGCACGACCGTGTCGGACCCCTGCCACTCCGCGCCCGCGGGCAGCGACTGCGTCGCCGTGTCCACGAACTCCAGGAGCGCGGTCTTCCCGATGATCTCGATCGCGCGCTCGGGATTCTGAATGCCGGGGAGCTGCACCTGGATCCGGTTCGGGCCCTGGCGCGCGATGTCGGGCTCAGCCACGCCGAGCTGGTCCACGCGGTTGCGAATCACGCGCAGGACGCCGTCCATCGCGTCGTTGCTGATCGGGGTTTGCTGCGTCGCCCGGGCCTGCAACACGATGTTGCTGCCGCCCTGGAGATCGAGGCCGAGGTTGAGGTGCGCCCGCGGCGTCTGGAACACCGGCGTGGCCCCCTCCATGCGAACAGGCTGGAACGCGACCCCGAACGCGGCCAGCGCGATGAGGAGCACCCCGATCAGGCGGAGCGGGTGACTGAGCTTCACGCGTCGGTACCCTCCGGCATAAACAAAAAAAGCCTTCCGAACCGCCCCCCATTATATCGGCCGACCGGACGCGGTGTCAAACGCTTGATCGGTGACGCATCGCCCGGGGTCCTCACCCCGGAACCGCGGCCGGACGAAACGGATCCCGACGCGCGGCGCGCCGCCCGTCCGGCAGGTCGCCCTCGTGTCCCGGCGCCGGGCGGTAACGCGCCTCGAAAAACCGCAGGGCGCCCTCCGCCAACAGATGATAGTAGGCGGAAAAGACGCCGCGCGCCTCGGCTCCGCTCCACCGCGGCGGCAGGAGCTCTTGGGGAAGCCCCGGATCCACGAACAGGAACTTTCGAAACTCGTGCACGAGCCGCGTCTTTTCGGCGAACGCGGTGGCATCGGGCAGGGACCGCACGTCGCGCCGCGCCTGCACCCTCGGCTTCCATTCCGTCAGAAACCCTGCGTACGCCCGCTCGATCGCGACGAGGTCCCAGTGGCGGGCGGCAAGATCGGTATCGGCGCTCCCGCCGAGATGGCGCGCCGCAAACACCTCGAGCCGCCCGGCCAGGCCGTACCGGTCCGCGACCCACGCGACGTGCTCCAGCAGATCGTTCGGCGCAAGGTACACCCCTCGCGCGAGCGGCGCGAACCCCATCCACGCGAGCTCGCGGCGGAGGCCCGCACGGCGCTGGCGATCGGCCGGATCGCCGGGCACGATCAGCATCCGCCACACCCCGTCCCACGGCTCCGGGTGCAGTTTGAAGATCCGGCGGGCGGCCTCCTCCACACGCCGTTGTCCGCGCGGCGTCAGCGCGTAGTAGCTCGCCCGCCCGTCGCGGATCGGTGTCAGCCAGCCCTGCCGGGCCATGCGCGACACGGCCGCGCGCACCGCCGTCGCCGTGAAGCTCAATTCCGCCATGAGCGCGATCAGGCTGCCAATCCAGATCGTGCCGCCGTAGTGCCGGACGTAGTCGCCGAACAGCGTGAAGAGCATCGAGCGGGCCCGCATCGACGACCCCCTTCCCGCCTTGCGGCCGGCCTACGCCTCGGCCGAACGCTCCACCAGCGTGGCGATTCCCTGACCCACCCCGATGCACATCGTCGCGAGCCCCCGCCGGGCGTTCCGGCGTCCCATCTCGTGCACGAGCGTGACCAGGAGCCGGGCGCCGCTCGCACCGACCGGATGGCCGAGGGCGATGGCGCCGCCGTTCGGGTTCAGCCGGGAGCGGTCGATCGTCAGGTCCTGCACGCACGCGAGCACCTGCGCCGCGAACGCCTCGTTGAGCTCGATCAGGTCCACCTCGTCGAGCGCCCATCCCGAGCGCGCGAGCGCCTTCCGCGTCGCGGGAACGGGCCCGATCCCCATGTACGACGGATCGACGCCGGCGACCGCACCGCCGACGATTCGGGCGAGCGGACGCTTCCCCTGCCGCTCGGCCCACTCCGCGGACGCCACCAGGAGCGCCGCCGCCCCGTCGTTGATGCCGGAGGAGTTCCCGGCGGTGACCGTGCCCCCCGGGCGGAACGCCGGCCGGAGCGCGGCCAGCCGCTCGAGCGTCGTCTCCGGCCGCGGATGCTCGTCGACGTACACCGTCGTGGACACGCCGCGCGGCGCGGGCACCGTGACCGGCACGATCTCGTCCGTGAACCGCCCGTCCCGCACGGCGGCCGCGGCGCGCTGCTGGCTCTCCAGCGCAAAGGCGTCCTGCGCCTCACGCGAGATCGCGTAGCGCTCGGCGACGTTCTCCGCCGTCTCCCCCATGCTGTAGAGGGGGAACCGCGCCTCGAGCCGGGGGTTCGGGAACCGCCATCCAAGCGTGGTGTCCTGCAGCAGCATCGGGCCGCGGGGATACGCCGCTCCCGGCTTTCCCATCACGAACGGCGCGCGCGTCATGCTCTCCACGCCCCCCGCGATGTACACGTCGCCGTCCCCGCACGCGATCGCGTGCGCGGCGGCGTGCACCGCCTGCATCCCGGAGCCGCACAGCCGGTTCACGGTCTGACCGGGAACGTGGTCCGGCAGGCCCGCGATCAGCACGGCCATGCGGGCCACGTTCCGGTTGTCCTCGCCGGCCTGGTTCGTGCACCCGAACACGACGTCCTCGACGGCCTCGAGGTCGAGCCCGTTGCGCTGCACGATCGCCTGGACGACGTGGGCCGCGAGATCGTCCGGTCGCACCTCCCGCAGCACCCCGCCGTACCGGCCGATCGGCGTCCGGATCGCATCCAAGATCACCACGTCACGCATCACCGCACTCCCTTCCGATGCTTCCGCCGTCCGGT
This sequence comes from bacterium, assembly GCA_035632615.1. Taxonomy (GTDB): domain Bacteria; phylum Sysuimicrobiota; class Sysuimicrobiia; order Sysuimicrobiales; family Segetimicrobiaceae; genus JAJPIA01. Next base: position 11,887 of record DASQGM010000113.1, read on the forward strand.
CCGGCGCGCCTCCCGCACGTGTGGGCCCGCCGCCCGATCCTGCGCTAGCGACCCCGGTAGGCGGGCGTCCGCTTCTCGCGAAACGCGCTGACGCCTTCGCGGTGATCGTCGGTCCGGCCGGCGATGTCTTGAAGGAACGCCTCGTACTCCAACGCGCTTCGAAGATCCACGGACAGATTGCGTTCGACGCCCCGCTTGATCAACCCGTACGCGCGCGTCGGCCCCTGCGCGAGCCGCACGGCTCACTCCGTCGCGCGCGGCAGCAGCTCGTCGTGCGGCACGACGCGGTTGACGAGGCCGATCCGCTCGGCCGCAGCCGCGTCCACGGGCTCCGCCAGCATCATCATCTCCAGCGCGCGGCCGGTGCCCACCAGGCGCGGCAGCAACCATGTGCCTCCGGAGTCCGGGACCAGCCCGATGCGCGCAAACACTTCGATGAACGACGCGCGGTCCGACGCGATACGCAGGTCGGCGGCCAGCGCGAGGTTGCACCCGGCCCCGGCGGCGACCCCGTTGACCGCGGCCAGCACCGGCTTCTCCATCGTCCGCATGCGGAGGATGATCCGGTTGTACCGCGTCCGAAGCACATGGCCGAACGCGCCCGGGCCGGCCGGTTCCTCGCGCAGATCCTGGCCGGAGCAGAAGCCCCGTCCGGCTCCGGTCAACAACACGCTCCGGACGCCCGCGTCCTGCTCGGCGTCGCGCAGCGCCTCGTGCAGTTCCTCGCCCATCGTCCCCGTGAACGCGTTGAGCACATCGGGACGGTTCAGCGTGATCACCCGCACGCCGTCCAGGGTCTCGAGCAGCAGCGTCTCAGCCATGCGCGCTTCCTCCCTCTACGGTGCGAGCGTGGATCTCGTCAGCGCCGCGGGGCCCCGCTCGACGAGCCGGCGCGCGGTCTGGAAGACATCGTCCAGCATCGGCTGGGTGAGCTTTCCCGTGTTGGTGTTCTGGCGGCTTGGATGATAGCTCGCGATCAGCGCCGGCCGCCCCTCTCCAAACTCGTAGCACGCGCCGTGGGCGAAGCGCAGCCCGCGCACCTCCGCGCCGCGGGCCCGGAGCAGGCGCCGGCAGACGTCGAACGCCACCCGGCCGAGCGCCACGAGCACGCGGACGCTCGGGAGCAGCCCCACTTCCCGTTCAAGGAACGGCAAACACCGCACGAACTCGGGGCGCATCGGCTTGTTCTCCGGCGGCGCGCACCGGACCGGGGCCGTCATGTACGCCCCGGGCAGCCGCAGCCCGTCCCCGCGGTGCACGGATGTCGGCTGGCTGGCAAAGCCGGCGCGGTGCATTGCGCGCACCAGCCAGTTTGCCGAGCTGTCGCCCGTGAACATCCGGCCGGTGCGGTTGGCACCGTGCGCGGCGGGCGCGAGGCCGACCACGAGCACCGCCGCGCGCGGATCTCCAAACCCCGGCACGGGCTTGCCCCAGTACGCCCACCCGGCGAACTCGGGCTTGCCCCGCGCGGCCACCGCGGTGCAGTACCGCCGGAGCCGCGGGCACGCGTTGCACGCGGTCACGTCGCGCGCCAGGGCGGCGAGCGAGTCTCGCCGCCGGGTCAGCGGCCGGTCCACTCCGGCCGCCGCTTGTCGAGAAACGCCCGGATGCCTTCGCGCGCGTCCTCCGTGCCAAACAAGAGGTGGAAGCACCGACGCTCGAACAGCACGCCGCCCGCGAGCGGGGTCTCGAACGCCTGCAGCACGGCCTCCTTCGCCAAGCGAACGGCGAGCGGCGGCTGTGACGCGATCGCGCGCGCAAGGGTCTTGGCCTCGTCGAGGCAGACCTCCACCGGTACCACCCGGGAAACCAGGCCCGCCGCATGCGCCTCCTGGGCCGTGATCGGCTCGCCGGTAAGAATCATCTCCATCGCGCGCGACTTCCCCACCGCCCGCGTCAGCCGCTGCGTGCCCCCGGCGCCCGGCATCACGCCCAGGCGGATCTCGGGCTGCCCGAATCGCGCGGTCTCGGATGCCACGATGATGTCGCACAGCATCGCCAGCTCGCAGCCTCCTCCGAGCGCGAACCCGCTGACGGCGGCCACGGTCGGCGTCGCCACGCGACGGATACGCTCCCACTGCTGGAACCGATAGCTCCGGACCATGTCACCCGCGCTCGCGTCCGCCATCTCGCGGACGTCCGCGCCGGCCGCGAACGCGCGCGGGCCGCCCCACACTACGGCGCACCGCACGCGCGGGTCCTGATCAAATCCCTCCAGCGCGCCGGCCAGCTCCTCCATCAGGGCCTGGTTCAGAGAGTTGAGGACCTGCGGCCGGTTGAGCGTGACCACGGCGATCGGATCTTCGATGCTGACCGAGAGATGCTCGTACGCCATCGGCGGCTCCTTCCGTGACTCGAGATCTGCTACCGCGCCGTCAAGACCGCGTCGAACCCGGCTTTGCCCAGAGTGTCGGCGAGGCGCTGCGCGGTCGTCTGGTCCACGTATCCCCCCACCCACACGCGGTACGGCGAGCCCTCGACCAGCGTGACCGCGTATCCCAGGGACCGCAGGCGCAGCACGAGCGCCTCGGCGTTCTGCCGCGCGTCAAACGCGCCGACCTGCACATGGAACCGGCTCGGCGCGACCGGTTGGGAGACCGCGCTGCCGGGCGGCGGCGCGGGGGACGGTGTGGACGCCGGCGGATTCGGCGTCGGCGTCGCCCCCGGCACGGGCGATCCCGGCGGGACCGGGGTCGGACTCGTCGTCGTCGTGGGCGCCGAGGACCCGGATGCCCCGGACGAGGGCGCCGTCGTCACCGCCGCTGAGGGAAGTCCGGCGGATCCCGCAGCGGCACCCGGCGCACCGGACGAGACTCCACCGGATGCCCCCGATGAGCCCGACGGGGACGACGCGCTTCGTGCGCCCGCACTACCGGGTGGGACCGAGAGCGTACCCGGCGCGCCCGGTGTAGCCTCCGACGGCGGAGCGGCCGCGGGCCGGCTTGGAACGCGGGCACTTGGCGGGGACGACCGGAACGCGCTTTGGCCGAGAATGTACCCGGCACCGACGGCCGCGGCGAACAACCCGGCGACGATGAGCAGCAGCAGCACCAGACGCCCCGGTCTCACGGCACGCTCTCCCATCGGTCCCATCGGTCCCATCGGTCCGAGAGTTCGCGGGAGCCTCGCCGTCGCTCCTGCTGATGGGCCGACACGCGGATCCGCGCCGCAGGGTGGAGCGCCCGCCCTCCGGCGCTCTCCCTAGCGGGGTCCGCGGCTCGCCTCACGCCAAAATGGCTTCGTATCTCGATGTTCCGGTTTGGTCGTTGACGCGTTGAGCCCATACCTTCATCGCAGACGGGCGCGCGGTCCACCGAACCTCGCGCAGGGAATCCTCCAGCGTGAGCTGACCGTGCTCGATGGCTTTCTTCGCTGATCTCGCCTTGACTCGGATCTGCACAGTGAGCTGGTTCGTCGTTGCCTGGATCGTGGGGTGATCGGACGCCAGGTCCCGACGTAACGCGGACACGATCCCCGTCAGCGTGTTCTGAGGACACCGGGGAGGAAAGGACAAACCCACCTCCCACATCGTTGGCCTCCCGTTCTTCCGTTCCCACCGATCCACCCAAGCAAGAACCGACCGTTTGAGCCAGATGGGCGTGGCCTTGAGGACTTTGGCAGGCGGAGGAAAGTCCGGTCGATTTACGATCGTCCACGCCCGCTGCTTGCTGACCCCCAGCAACTCCGCCGTCTCGGACATGCCGACGAACTCAGGGAAGGTTGGGAGTTCGTGGGTCGTGACGTCGGTGTCTTCGCGATGGATCTGCCAGTCAAGGATGCTCGAGAGGCGGACCGGATGGACTTGCTTCAGCAACCGCATGGTCTTCTCGAAAGCGGCCTGCGGCGACGCCGCCCGCATGGACAGCGTGATGCCGAAGTAGCTGAATCCGGGTCCACCGGATACGACAGGTGCGTACCGGCTCTCCAAGGCGTCAATGATCCGGTCGATATCAGCCTCGGTGAGCTCGCCGAGGGCCTCCAGATGCACCGTGTATTCCTGCATAACGCTTCACTCCTTTCCTCCGGGAGGCGGCCAGGGCCACATGAGCCCCTTGCGGCGGAGGTCGGCGATCAAGTTCCGGATCGCCCTCCAGTCCGACGGCGTCCCGCCGAACGTGGACGGCGGAACCCTCCGATCCCGGGGCCAGAACTGAAGATGGCCTTTCGTCGTCCGCGAGATCCGCCACCCTTGTTCTTGTGCCGCCCTTTCCACGTCCCGAATCGCGTCCATTGTAGGCTCACATAGATCTTTTGTCAATAAGTATGAAGTTAAGTCTATACTTCGTCAATACTATTTGCCAGATCTTTCGGACAACGGCCGCGGAGTGACTCCCCGGTGGCACGACACCCGCGCCACCGAAGAACCACGCCGGCAAATTCTTCTCAGGCCCCGGAGGCCTGAGCGAGGCTAGCGGAAGACGTGGCGGTACCGATGATACGCCATCAGCAACGCGGCGCCGACCAACGTGGGCAGGTAGTATGAGAGCGTGCGGTCCAACAGCACGGCGCTCCGGGCGAGCACCGGCGGGAGCGCATGCGGAGCCAACAGCGCGATCAGCCCGACCTGCGACACTTCGGTCACT
>DASQGM010000114.1:0-4850 GCA_035632615.1 bacterium
AGTCCTTCACCGGGTTCGTCCCCGTGGGCAGCCCCGGGACGCCGGGGGCGCTGCCGAGCGGCACGCCGAGCGCTCCGGGGAAGTCGCACTGCAGGCCTCCCCCGGGCAGCCCGATCTGCCCCAGCATCGCCGCCAGCGTGATCAGCATCCACACCGGCTGCTCGCCGTGGGAGGCCCGCTGCAGGGAATACCCGCCCATCAGCATCGTCCGCGACTTGGCCATGCGCCGCGCGAGGGTCCGGATCGTGGCGGCCGGGACCTCCGTGAGCGGCGCTGCCCACTCGGGCGACTTAGGTTGGCCGTCCGCCTTGCCGGTCAGGTACTCAGCGAACCGGTCGAACCCCATCGTGTACTTTGCGAGGAAGTCCCTGTCGTAGAGATTCTCCGTGTACAGCACGTGCGCGAGCCCCAGCATGAGCGCGGTGTCCGTGTTCGGCCGAATCGCGATCCGCTCGGGCCGGAGGTACTGGTCCGTGTCGCCCTCGACCGGATTGACCGAGACCACCGGGATCTTCGAGTCACGGAGCCGCGCCACCCACTCCATGTCGAAGTGGCCGACGCTCCCGCCGGAGCGCATCTCAGCGTTGCGAAGCGGATCGTACCCGAAGCACACCACCAGCGTGCTGTTCTTAATGATCACCGGCCACGCCGACGCCCTCGGCGCGGCGTCGCCCAACACGTGCGGGGTGATCACCGGCAACACCGGAGCGCTGTATGAATTGATGCGATAGACGTACCCGCCGAACATGCCGAGGAGACGCTGGACCGCGGCGCCCGCGGGGTGGAAGTTGCCCGGGCTTTGCCAGCCCTGCGCGGAGTAGATGGCCCGGTTCCCGTACTGACTCTTCACCCGGCGCAGCTCGGCCGCCACGATATCCAGCGCCTCGTCCCACGACACGCGGACGAACGGTTCGGCGCCCCGCCTGCTCGTGTCGCTCCGCGAACGATCGCGGTAGAACCCCTGCCGGATCATCGGGTACTTGATGCGGTTCGGGGCGTAGAGCACGTCCGGCATCGCGGTGATCATGCGGTTCGGATACGGGTCCTTGGCGAACGGCAGGGCGCGCACGAACCGCCCGTTTGCCACCTCAGCCGTGAACGATCCCCAGTGTGCGACACTCAGGCGCGTTCCGGCGGGCTGCGCGGCGGCCGCGTTCCCCGGCACCGCCCGAACAAGCGGTGCAGCCACCAACCCGCCGACCGCGACCCCGCTCTGCCAGAGGAACCTGCGCCTCGTGATCATGTGCACCACCAAACCCCCTTACGGGCGCGCGCTCGTGGGCGCACCCGCTCCCACGGTGAATCGTATCAACGCCCCCTCCGGACCGAATATCCGTCCGGGACCCGATTTGCCCCCCGGGGCCTGGGCCACGGGCCCGCAGACGGCGGGCGGAGCCGTCCGCGCGAGGAAGAGGCTCGGGTCGGGTTCGCGACGAACGAGTGGCGTGGCGGGGCGCGACACGTCGGCGCTCCCCGAAGAGGAGGACAGCGATGCCGCTACCGAACGCGTACGAGGAGTTCAAGCGCGCCTACCCCGCGGTCTGGCAGGCCTACGACCGTCTGGGGGCCGCAGCCCACGCCGCCGGGCCGCTCGACGAGAAGACGAGGGCGTTCGTCAAGCTCGCGATGGCGATCGGCCGACAGATGGAAGGCGCCACGCACGCGCACGTGAGGCTCGCGCTCCGGGCCGGGGCCACGCCGGACGAGATCCGCCACGCGGTACTGCTCGCGGTCACCACGCTCGGCTTCCCGGCGATGATGACTGTGCGGACCTGGGTGGAGGAGTCGCTCGCGGCCGGGGCCGGGGCCGGGTAAGACGAGATCCCCTGACGCCTCCGGCGCTCGGATCCCGATCATCGTGGGCCCGCCGGCGTCACACGCAGGCGACAGGACATCCGGCAGCTCCCGCGCCACGTCCGCGACGCGTAGGATCGATCAGACGAGCGTCGCCGCGGCGAATTCCTTCGCCACAACATCGAGGCGGGCGAACCGTGCGCCCAGCTGCATCAGCGCCTGCACGAGGCGATCAAGAAACAACATACGGTGTCCCCGGCCGATCGTCTGCGGGTGGAACGTGTACGTAAGTACCCCCCACTCCGTCGTCCGGGTCAAGTAGCGAAAGTCGTCCACCCAGTTGTCCAGGACGTCACCTGCTCGGCGGAGCCCGGGGAGCACGATGCCGGAGCCTCCGACGAACTCAAAGTGCTGGTAGTCCGACAGCGACCAGCTGACCGGCATCTCGATCAGACCGGTCGTGCGGCCAAAGCGGAGCGGCTCGTCCCCGACGACCGCGTCGCCGTCACGGGCGCGATAGGGACGCGAGTCGTGCGCCATCATGCTGCTGTCGTAGAGGAAGCCGTGCCGGATCAGCAGATCGACCGTGTGCGGGCTCAAGTCCCACGCGGGCGATCGGTACCCCGACGGGTTGGTTCCCGTCACCTGCCGGATCGCGGCGCTTCCGCGTACGAGCACGTCCTCTTCCCGCTCCACCGACAACGTCGCCGGCGGCTCGTGCAGGTAGCCGTGGTTTGCGATCTCGTGGCCCGCCTCGTGGATGCGAGCGCACACGTCCGGAAACGTGTCGATGGTGTGCCCGGGGATGAACCACGTGCTCGCGATCCCGTGGCGCTGCAGCAGCCGGAGAATCCGCTCGGCGCCGACGACGCCAAACTCGCCGCGCGAGATGGGCGTGGGCGTGACCATGCCCCGCGCAATCCACGGGGAAATCGCGTCGAAATCGAATGTGAGACAGGCGACGTGGCCTGGCGTCGCTCCCTTCACTAACGCGCGCCCCCCTCTGCCCCGAGACGTTCGAGCACGTCCGCCGGACCGGGCCCCCCTACCGCGGGGCGCGGCCGGTTAGTCGCCGAATCCCCACGACGAGGCACGGGTCGGCGTCAGCTCCACGATCGTGTCCTCGGACTCTTCGAGGGCGGCGGCTTCCGGGTATTGTGGGTACTTCTGATACAGCAGCTTCTGAATCTTCCGGAACCCCGGTCCGCGATCGATCAGCCTGACCGTTCCCTGAACCATCACACCCCGGAGGAGACTCCAGTCCTCGGAGTAGACGTCGACGAGCACGGCGGCCTGAGGATTCGCCTGCAGATTCCGGGCTTTCCGGGTATCGCTCCCCGTGGCGAAATAGAGCTTCCCGTCCGCCACGACGTGACACACCGAGACCACGTGTGGCAGCCCGCGTTGGTCGGCCGTCGCCACCCGACAGACTCGCGCGCGGGTCAACAGCGTCGTCACCGCCTTGCGCAAGCGCACCTCGGTCACCTCCCCACGCGTCGCGCGGCGTCTCCTAGATCTCGGGCACCCCGGGATCCGGCGCATTGTACAGCACGACGGTCTCCTGATCGTTGGGGTCCGTGCGCGCGAGGATGCCGCGTACCGTGGCGCGGTCACTCGGGTTGTACGCGAGGTGGGGCATCCCCGCTGGAATGTAAAGGAATTGCCCTGCCTTCACCGTCACATGCTCGCGGAGGCCCTCCCCGTACCACATCCCCGCCTCGCCCTCAAGCACGTAGATCGCGGTCTCGTGGGTGTGGCTATGGGCGGTGGCTCTCGCCAGGGGCGGAATCACCACGGTGTGCATGCAGATGCCCTTCGCGTCGGCCGTCTGCGCCGAGACGCCGGCGACGTAGTCGAAGCCCTGCTTACCACGGTATCCTTCGTTGGGGGAAATCACGACGCACGTCGCGGACCGGAGCATCACGGGCACCCTCCTGTCGGGTATCCTCACGCCTTCTTTCCCCACCCGCCGACCCGGGGCCTGTTACCCTCGCCGAGACCCTGGCTCGCTGCCCCGCCGCATCATCTGGCACGTCTCCGGGTCGCGGCACGGCGCTATAGGAGGCTGCCAGCCGCGGGCTGCAGGGCCACAAGGCGAGGAACCGATGAGCAGGGACACACCTGGCATGTCACGCCCGAGCAAATGGATTGCGGTCGTCACGATGTTGCTGGCAGCAGCGGGCGTGCTACAACACTACGCCATGCCATGGGGTCCCTGGTTGATCGCGGCGCGCGAGCGTCGAGACCAGCGCCTCTACGTGCCCAGGTACTTCGCAAACCACGCCACGGTCTTGGGCCACGCGTCCATGGCCGCCGCCGCGTTGTAGCCCGAGCCGGTGTCGTTGAAGAATGCGTGGCCCGCGTTCGGCTCGACCACGATTTCGTGCGTGACGTGGGCCTGCTCGAGCGCCGCGCGCATCGCGGGAATCCCGGCGTCCACGCGCTCGTCGAGCGCGCCGTAGAACGCCAGCACCGCCCCCCGGATGCGGGCGACCCCGTCGAGCGACGGCGGGTTCGGTCCGTAGAACGGCACGACCGCCTTGAGGTCACCGTTCTGCATGGCGAGCTGCCACGTCAGCCCGCCGCCGAAGCAGAACCCCATCGCCCCGACCCGATCTCGCCGCACCGCCGCAAGGCTCTGCAGGTGGCGCACGCCGGCGTCCAACATCGCGACCAGTTGCCCGGGGGGCGCCTGCCCGAGGAACGCGCTCACCTGCGTGAGGTCCTGGTACTTCGCGGTCCCGCCGATCGGCGACGCGAGATCCGGCGCCAGGGCCACGAAGCCGGCCTTGGCCACCCGTCTCGCAACGTCCATGTGGTGATCGAGCAGACCGCGGTTCTCGTGGGTGATGACCACGCCCGGCGCGACGGCCTTGCCGACTGGCTGGGCCAGGTACCCGATGACAGAGGCGTTCCCCGATGGGTAGGTAATCAGCTGCGCGCGCACCGCGGGGTCGTTCGGCGGCACCATGGGCGCCTGCGCGACGAGCCGGGCGGGCGCGGGCGAGGCGGCGGCCGCCGCCAGTTCTTCTGGCGATGCCCGCATGCCCACCGCG
>DASQGM010000115.1:0-2202 GCA_035632615.1 bacterium
CCGGCGCCGGCCCCGCCCGCGCCCGACGCGGTCGCCGGCATGACGCTGTACCGCGCGCTGACCTGCGACAGCTGCCACGCCACCGGGGTCGCCGTGGGCCCCGAGCTGGCGCACGTGGCGACGCGCGCGACGCTCGCCGGCGGCCGGGTCGCGAATACGCCGGAAACCCTGGCGCGCTGGATCGCGGATCCGAATGCGCTGAAACCCGGGACGCTGATGCCGAACTTCCACCTGACCACCGATCAGGTGCGGGATCTTGTCGCCTATCTGGAGACGCGCCGGTGAGCGACCTCTCGCTCCCGCGCGACGTCGTCGCGCCGGCCGCGGACGAGCCCGCCGCGGGGTGGTTCAGCTGGATCACGTCGCTCGACCACAAACAGGTCGGGATCATGTACCTGATCGCGACGTTGATCTTCTTCCTGGCCGGCGGGGTGCAGGCGCTCCTCATCCGCACCCAGCTTATTCGCCCCGAGAACACGTTCCTCGGTCCGCAGGCGTTCAACGAGATCTTCACCATGCACGGCACGACGATGATCTTCCTCGTCGTGATGCCGATGCTGATCGGGTTCGCCACGTACATCGTGCCGCTCCAGGTCGGCGCCCGCGACATCGCGTTTCCTCGGATGAACGCGATGAGCTTCTGGTTCCTGGTCTTCGGAGGGTTGCTGCTGTACTACAGCTATCTCGCCGGCGGGGCGCCGGACGCGGGATGGTTCAGCTACGCGCCGCTCAGCGAGCGCCCGTTCAGCTCCACGAGTGGGGTGGACTACTGGGCGCTCGGCCTGCTCGCCACCGGGATCGGCACGATCACCGCGTCGATCAACCTGATGGTGACGATCCTGGCGCTCCGTGCGCCGGGCCTCAGCCTGACGCGCCTGCCGCTGTTCACGTGGATGGTGCTGGTCAACTCGGTGCTCATCCTCCTCGCGCTTCCGGTGTTGAACGGCTCGCTGTGCGAGCTATTGATCGACCGGATCCTCAACGCACACGTCTTCGCGCCACAGGGCGGCGGATCCGCGGTGCTGTGGCAGCACTACTTCTGGGCGTTCGGCCATCCCGAAGTGTACATCATGGTGCTGCCGGCGTTCGGGATCATCTCCGAGGTCATCCCGGTGTTCAGCGGCAAGCCGATCTACGGGTACGAGTTCGTGGCCGCGTCGACCGCGGCGATCGCGTTCCTCAGCCTGGCGGTCTGGGCGCACCACATGTTTGCGGTGGGGCTCGGGTTCGCGACCGACGTGTTCTTCGCGGTCGCGAGCATGCTGATCGCCATCCCGACCGGCATCAAGATCCTGAACTGGTGCGCGACGCTGTGGCGGGGGTCGCTCCGCCTGACCACGGCGATGCTGTTCTGCCTCGCGTTTCTGGCGATGTTCACAATCGGGGGCATCACCGGCGTGAGCTTCACCGCCGTGCCCGTGGACTGGCAGGCGGAGGACACGTACTACGTCGTCGCCCACATGCACTACGTGCTCTTCGGCGGGACGGCGTTCGCGATGTTCGCGGGGTTCTACTACTGGGTCCCCAAGATGACCGGCCGGATGCTCGACGAGACGCTGGGGAAGTGGCACTTCTGGCTGATGCTGCTCGGGTTCAACCTGACCTTCATGATCCAGCACGTCCTCGGGTTGATGGGCATGCCGCGTCGGGTGTACACGTACCCCGATCTGCCGTACTGGGGCGCGTTTAACCTGATCTCGACGATCGGGTCCTACATCCTCGCGCTCTCCGTGCTGGTGTTCATCTGGAACGCCGTCCAGTGCCTGCGCCGGGGCGAGCCGGCCGGCGACAACCCCTGGGGCGCGTGGAGCCTGGAGTGGGCGACCTCGTCGCCGCCGCCGGAGCACAACTTCGATCTGGTGCCGCCGGTGTGGGGCCGCCGGCCGCTGTGGGATCTGGCCCATCCGGAGGAATCGCACCGGCCGGCGGGGTGGCGGGACCTGGCGCAGCGCACGTGGGCGCCCGCGATGCCGCCCGCGCAGATCGGGATGCTGCTCTTGATCGGGTCCGAGGCGACGTTCTTCCTCATCCTCATCATCTCGTACGTGTACTATCACCTCAACCCGTCGCCCGGCCCGACCGCGGCGCAGGTGCTCCACCCCGCCAAGGCGGGGCTCAACACCGCGTTCCTGATCGCGAGCAGCGTGACGCTCTGGTGGGGCATGCGGGAGCAGCGACGCGGCCGGCGGAACGCCTTCATCG
>DASQGM010000116.1:0-13393 GCA_035632615.1 bacterium
ACCGATCGGGTGCGGTGAGCAGCACGGCCCCGCCGGCTTCACCGGCGCGGACACGATCCTCGCCGACTACGTGTGCCGGCGGACCGCGGAAGGCCTCGACGACGTCTACGTCGCGCCGCCGCTGTGGTTCGGGTACACGCCGTATACGGCGTTTCCCGGAACGGTCAGCCTGCGGGTCGACACGCTGCGCGCGGTCGTCCAGGACGTCGTCGGCGGGTACTTCGCGCACGGGTTCCGCCACTTCGTCATCGTCAACAACCACGGCCCCAACGAGGCCGCGATCGAGCCCGTCGCCGCGGAGATGCGGCAGCGGCACGGCGTGATCCTGAGCATCCTGTACCCGTGGCGGCTCGCGAACCACGTCGCGCGCGACATCACCCCCAACGCCGACAAGGTGTTCGGGCACGGGGGCGAGCCCACGATCTCCGTGATGATGGCGCTCGCCCCGGACGCCGTGACGCTCGGCGGGCACGCCGAGACGCGCGGGTACGTGAAGAGCGATGGGCCGATCTCGGTCGCCTCGTACCGGACCGGGAAGTTCCAGGGGTTCGAGATCGGTCTCTTCAACGAGGCGTCGGACGTCCTGCCGAGCGGCGCGAGCGGCGACTGGGCCGTCGCCTCGGAGGAGCGCGGCCGGCAGATCCTCGACCGCATGGTCGCGTACGCGCGCGAGTTCGTGCCGGCGTTCCTGCGTCTGAGCCAGGAGGCCCAGCGCCGCCGCGCCACGGGCCCGACGCAGGCGTGACCGCGGCCGTGACCCGTGTCGTCAAGACCGGCCGGCTGATCGACGGCACCGGGGCCGCCGCGCGTGGCGCGACCGCCGTCGTCATCGAGGACGGAGTGATCGCCGACGTGCGCCCCCTCGACCGACTGGGCGCGCTTCCGACCGGCGCCGAAGTGTATGACGGGTCGCGGTGCACGGCGATGCCCGGGATCATCGACTGCCACGACCACGTCGCGCACTTCGGGCTCGACCTCGGGCACCGCTTTCAGCTGGCGCCGAGCCTGGCGGTGCTGCAGGTGGGCCGGTGGCTGGAAGACACGCTCCGGGCCGGGGTCACGACCCTGCGCGACGCCGCCGGGGTCGACCTCGGCGTCAAGATGGCGGTCGAGCAGGGCGTGATCGACGGCCCCCGCCTCCTCATCAGCCTGGTCATCATCTCCCAGACGGGCGGCCACGGCGATCTCACGCAGCCGTCGGGGCTCTCCTCGGATCTGCCGAGGCTCCCCGGGATTCCGGACGGCATCGCCGACGGCACCGACGGCGTGCGCCGCAAGGTCCGGGAGGTGCTCAAGCTGGGCGCCGACTGGATCAAGATCGCGACGAACGGCGGCGGCGGGTCGCCGCGCGGCGGGTACACGACCCGCCAGTTCTGCCTCGACGAGGTGCGGGTCATCGTCGAGGAAGCCCACGGCAAGGACGTCCGCGTCATGGCGCACGCGCATGGCGGCGAGAGCCTCGACATGTGCCTGGCCGCGGGCGTGGACACGATCGAGCACGGGGGGCTCGCCAGCGACGGCCAGCTCGAGGAGATGGCCCGCCGGCGGATCTGGATGGTCCCGACGCTCAGCGTCACGCAGCGGATGGTCGAGCGGATCCGCCGCGACCCAAGCTCCGTGCCGGCCTACACCGCAGCCCGGGTGCCGGCGATGCTCGAGGCAAAGCGCAAGGTGTTCCGCCGGGCGCTCGAGCTCGGCGTGCCGATGGCGATGGGCACCGACGCGGGCGCGCTCGGTCACGGGCAGAATGCGCGCGAGCTCGTCTACATGGTCGAGGCGGGGATGACCCCGATGCAGTCGATCGTGGCGTCCACCGGGGACGCCGCCCGGCTGCTCTCCATGGACGACCGCGTCGGCACGCTCAGGCCTGGCCTCCGGGCCGACCTGCTGCTCGTCGACGGTGATCCGCTCGACGACATCGCCGTCGTCGCGGACCCCGCTCGCCTCGCGCTGGTGATGAAGGACGGTCGCGTCTACAAGACGCTGCTCGACGGCTCCGCATCGGGAGCCGCGTAGGCGGAAATCCGGTACGAGACCCCCACAGGAGGAGAGAGATGCGGAGACTCAAGCGCACATTGACGGGGACGATCTTCACGGTGGCATGGCTGGCCCTGGTCGCGGGCTTGATCGCGATCCCGGGACCGCCGGCGGGCAACACGGCGGCCGCGGCAACGCCGGACACACTCACGATCGCGTATCCGCTGGAGCCCGACACGCTGAACCCCTACGCCACGCACATCCCCGCGGTCGGGGACATGGGCCTGGCCGAGGGGTTCGTCACGAACGATGAAAAGATGCGGTACATCCCGCTGCTGGCGCAACAGGTCCCGCTTCTGTCCAACGGCGGAGTGAAGCTCGTCGGCCAGAAGATGGTCGTGACGTGGAAGCTCAAGCCGGGGCTCAAGTGGAGCGACGGCCAACCGGTGACGTCGGCGGACGCCGTGTTCACGTACAAGGCGATGATCGACACGACGTTCCGCGTCGACACGCGCCCAGGCTGGAACCTGATCGAGTCGGTGGAGACGCCGGACGACCTGACCGTCGTCGCGACGTTCAAGACCCCCTACTCGGGCTACATCGTGAACACGTTCCGGTTCCTGATGCCGAAGCACATCCTCGAGGGCCAGGACCTGAACACCTACACCCCCTACAACCGGAGCCCCGTGCTCACGGGCCCCTACAAGGTCGAGTCGTGGCAGCCCGGGCAGACGCTCGTGGAGGTCGCCAACCCCTACTACCGCGGCGCCGCGCAGGGGCTCCCGCACATCAAGCGGATCGTGTGGCGGTTTGTCCAGGACCCGAACACCCGGATCAACATGGTGAAGACGGGTGAGGCTCAGGTCGCCTGGCTCGTGCCCTTCGACCAGATCAAAGCACTACAGGCCACGCCGAACGTGAAGGTCGTCATCTACCCGCTCAACGCGTGGATGCACTTCGACTTCAACCTCAAGCGGCCGATGTGGCAGGACGTCCGCGTGCGGCAGGCCGTCGCGTACGCGATCGACAAGCGCGGGATCGTCACGAGCGTCCTCGGCGGCCTGGGCACGGTCGCGGGACCGCCGATGACCCCGTTGACGTGGGCGTACGACGGAAAGGCGTACGGGCAGTACCCGTACAACCCGGAGAAGGCGAAACAGCTCCTCGCCGCAGCGGGCTGGACACCGGGCTCGAACGGTGTGCTCCAGAAGGACGGTCAAGCGCTGACGTTTGAGAACTGCAACGCGACCGGGGACGCGACCCAGGACCGCGTGCAACAGGTCATCCAGGCCGAACTGCGCGCGGTCGGCATGGACATGCAGATCCACAACTACTCCTCTACCGTGTACGGGGAGATCCGGGTCACGGGCAAGTGTGACACGCTGTTCCACCGCTGGAAGATCGGCGCGCCGCCGGCGCTGTCGATATTCTATTCGGCCGACGCGCTGCCGCCGAACGGTCTGAATGAAGACTTCTACGTCAACAAGGACGTGACCGACGTCATCAACCAGGCCGAACAGGAGATCGACCCCGCGAAGGCCAAGCCGCTGTTCTGGAAGGCGCAGGAGATGCTCGGGCAGGACGTGCCGACGATCCCGGTCTACTACATGGTCTCGGCCACCGCGACGAGCAGCAAGCTCGCCGGCCTCACCGGCAACCCCAGCAACGCCGGCGACGGGTGGAACATCGAGCAGTGGCGATACACGCAATGACGCCCTGAACCGGACCGCATCGGCCCAACGAACCGCAGGGAGCCGGCCTTCGGGCCGGCTCCCTCGCGCTTGGTGACCCCGCCCGGTCGCAGGCCGCGCCCGCACCTGCCGCGGCCCGCCGCTACGCGATGACGGCGACCGTATCAAACACCGTCGATGCCAGCGACGGATCTCCGCGGATCTCAGACTCGCGCACCGCGTCCTGCTTCGCGATCCACTTCGTGAATAGCCGCCACGCGATCTCCTGCGGAAGAACGACGAGCGCGTCCGGAGCGGCCGCATGTCCCAGATACAGTCTCCACGCGGCCGGCTCCCGGACGAGCAGCCACTTGTCTCCCGCCGTTCCTGAAATCGCCACCTCGATCACCGTGTGCTCCGGAGCCCCCACGTTGCGATAGGCGTGGGGGAGCGCCCGCACAAAGGTGTCCAGCGCGGGCCTGAGATAGCGGGCGCCGCCGTATCCCGGCTTCGCCACCGCATTGCGGATGTGCTGCTGATGATGCCATCGTTCGGTGTACTCGCGAGCCACGTGCAGCCACGTGGGGGCCGGTTCCGGCCCCGCCCAGCTGACCGGCTCCGTCGGCGCATCGGGGTCCAATGATTGGACGTAGTCGCTGACCTGGTCCCCGGTGAAGCGGAGGAGATCGCAGAGCAGGCGCGGGCTGATCCGTCGCGCGGCGTCAACCCACGTGTCGTTGTGCGCCTTGAGAAACCGCACGAGTCCCGCATGATCGTCGATGCGAGCCCCGGCCGCCGCGTGACCATCTCGCTGCCGCGACAGGAGCCCCACGTCGACCCCGAGCAGGTGCAACGCCACCTCTTTCACCGACCAGGATTTCCGCGGGACGGGCGTGGCCCACTCCCCGGCATCCAGGCCGGCCAAGAGGTCCAGCAGCCCGGTCAGGAGTTCAGGGAAGAGCGGTGCGGTGACGACGCACCGTGGCGCCCGCCTCGTCGTCTCGCCGCTCACGGGCCCGCCGCAGGGGCGTCGCCGGATTCGCCACGCCGCTGTTCCGCGAGGAATGCGGCCGCCCGGCGCCACCCGCGAGGGTGCGGCCGCCTCGTCGGGCCGCGTGTCACCGTCCCTCGCATCCCTGCGGGGTGAGAGGCCGGGCGGATCACGACGCCTGCTCCTACCCCGGGGGTGCCAGCGCCACAGCGGCTTCTGCGGTCAGTAGCAGGAACGTGAAGGTCTCCTGCAGGTACAGCCGGACGACGGCATCCGTGTGGGTGGCGTAGCCGATCGAGATATCCTGGCCGAGGTGCAGATCGAAGTCGCCGCCACGGGTTGTCAGGACAAACGCTCCGGCAATGGCCGGGGCCCAGATGATCTCGCCGTCCAGGAGACGCTTGATGTGCTGCAGCACCGGATATCCGTGGTCGCTCGCCTGGCTGATGCCCGTATAGGCGTCGGCGCTCAGCAGCACAGAGTAGGGGCCGTTGACGCCGGCGAGACGTAAGTGAGTTACGGCCTGGGAGATCGCGTTGGGATACTCACGCGCGTCGGCGGGAAGGGTCATCGCCGGGTGGCTGGTTCCCCGCCGGATGCCCCCGATGCCGGCGGGAGCGTAGCCTTCGAAGACGGCCCGGTCCTCGGCAAAGGCCATCTTGCGGGCGGCGTCCTTCAGCGGCTGCCAGTCCGAGTCGTTGGCGCCGCGTTCCACGTCATCGATCGCCTGGCGATCCAGTTCGAACGGGACACGCAACTCCACCAGCGCCTTCGCGTCGCGCTGCCAGGCGCGGATACCCTCTCCCGGCGCTTCGACCGGCCGAAGATGGCCGGTGCCGACGGCGGAGAAGGCGACACCATCCGGTCCGTGCACGTCCACCACGCGTCGTGCCGCAAGATGACGCTTGAGCGTGCGCGACGCTTCCTGCTCGATCTGAGCCCACGCCGCCTCGGAGATCGGGGCAAGTTCGCGGTGCAGATTATTCATCCTGGGAGTCTCCTTTGAGGGAGCCGATGCCGAGAGACCCATCGCGCGATGGCGACGGCGACTCGAGGGCGGTCTGCGAGGACGGGACAGAGGACGATGGCGTGACGGCAGGCTCGCCGGCCATCACGCTCTCCAGGAACGTCACAGACGGCACGAAGAACAGGGTCCCGGTGACGGCGCGACTGAAGTCCAACAACCGGTCATAGTTGCCGGGCGGCCGGCCGACGAACATGTTCACCAGCATCTGCTCGATCCTGTGAGGCGAGCGGGCGTACCCGATGAAATACGTGCCGAACTCGCCCTTCGCAGCCTCGCCGAAGGGCATGTTGTCGCGGAGGATTTCGAGCTGGGTCCCGTTTTCCACGATCGTCGTGAGCGCGTTGTGCGCCGAGGCGGGCTTGACGGCGTCGTCGAGCTCGATGTCGGACAGCTTCGTCCGGCCGATGATGCGCTCCTGCGCCTCTGTCGACAACGCGTTCCACCCGCGCAGGTCGTGGAGATACTTCTGTACGATCACGAAGCTGCCGCCGGCGAACGCGGCGTCCTCGTCGCCGATGATGGTGGCGTCGATCGCCGCCTGGTCCCTGGGGTTCTCCGTCCCGTCGACGAACCCGATCAGATCGCGGTCGTCGAAGTAGCGGAAGCCGTGCACCTCGTCCACGGGGGCCACCGCATCACCGAGCCGCGACATGATTTGCGTCGCCAGCTCGAAGCAGAGGTCCATCCGCTTCGCGCGGATGTGGAAGAGGATGTCGCCGGGCGTGGAGACCGCCCGGTGCGGTCGGCCAGAGACTTCCCGGAACGGATGGAGCTCTGCCGGTCGCGGCTGCCCGAAGAGCCGGTCCCACGCGTCGGAGCCAACCCCGACCACACAGGACAGGTCGCCTTCGATGTCACGGAATCCAACGGCGCGCAGGAGCGCGGTGAGCTCTCCGCAGAGCGAACGCACGGTCGCGCAACTCTCGATCCCCGGGTTCACGGTCACAACCAGAAAGATCGCGTCACGCGTGAGCGGTGCGACCACCGGTTGTGGAATGGCGCGCGCCGTTCCCCCCGCGCCGCCCGCGTTCACGCGACGGGGCTCCATCTCGCGGCACCCACACGATGGACGTGGGAGCCAATCTCACAGGCGGTGGGTTTCTCCATCGGTCCGGTCCTTTCCGTCGTGCCATCAATCTCCCAGGGCCGAGACTTCCGTCTTGGTGCCTGCACTCCTTCCACACGGAGGCGCCCGTGCGGTGCGGTCAGGAACGGCCTCGTCGTGATCAGCGCGCGGTGCCGGACGCGCGTCTCAGAGACCGCCCGACTGCGAAAGTTCGGGCCGGTCAGGACGCGTGATCCTCGGTAGCGGCCGCAGACTCTCCATGACCCAGTGCCCGGCGCGTCCGCCGCCGTCGCACCGTTCGGCGGTGGGGAGCGCCGACGCGCGCCTGTCCCACCGGTTGTGCGCCGGCGCCGGCGCGTCTCGGACGTCCAGCCAGAACGCCTGATCGCACTCGGCGCAGCGCACGAGATAGATCACATCACGCCCCTCTACACCGAGACGACGACGTACTCTCCTTCGACGCGCACCGGATACTGCCGCAGCTTGATGCCGGGATAGGCGAGACACCGGCCGGTCGTGATGTCGTATTCGAGCGAATGCCAGGGGCACGTCAGGATCGCGCCCTCGCGCACCCACGCACGCTTCCACTCCGTCCGGGCGTTCGCGATCAGGGTCCCGGTCACGGCCCCCTCGCACAGCGGCCCGAACTGGTGGGCGCACACGTTCGGCAGCGCGTAATACCGGCCGTCCACGTTGAAGACGCCGATCTCGATCCGGCCGCTGCGTACGACGCGGTGTGCCCCGGAAGGAAACTCGCTCACCCGCGCGACGGTGACGTCGGCCATCACGCGTCCGTCTTCGGTGACTTGGCGGGGGCCGGGATCCCGAACAGCCGCAGGGCGTTCTCGCCCATGATCCGGCGCTTCGTATCGAGCGCGAGCGGCAGATCAAACACGTGACGCGGGTGGTCGAAGTCGTGGTGCGGCCAATCGGAGGCGAAGAGGATATGATCGTCCCCGATCACCTCGATCGTCACCGCGAGGTGGCGAGGGTTCTCCGGCTCCTCGACGGGCTGCGTCGAGAAGTACATCTGCTTGACGTACGTGCTCGGCCGATCTTCGAGGAACGGCACCTCGCGGCGGCTCTCGTTGTACTCTTTGTCCAACCGCCACATGATGAACGGCACCCACGAAATCCCGGCCTCGGTGAAGCACACCTTGAGCTTCGGGAACCGCACCGGCACGCCGGTCGTCACCATGCTGATCAAGTTCGCCATCATCGCGAACGTATGCCCGACGGTGTGCCGGGCGAGCGCCGTGTCGAACTGCTCCACGTTGAACGGGAACACCGGAAACACGGCGGACACGCTGTGCAGCATCACCGGCAGGCCCGCGGCCTCGGCCGCAGCGTAGATCGGGTCGTATTTGCGGTGGCCCCACAGCGGGTACACCGCGGACGTGGGCAGATAGACCGCCACGACCTTGGGATCCTTGCCGTACTTCTCGATCTCCCGCGCCGCATCGACGGGATCCTGGGGAGCCGCGACGAGCGCGCCGTACAGCGAGGGCTCCACCGCGAGCCACTTCTCGAGGAGCCAGCGGTTGTAGGCACGGCCGAGGGCGGCGGCGTAGTCGGCGTTCGGCAGCTGCGCCATGAGCAACAAGTGGTCGGGAAACAGGATGCCGATGTCCACCGAGATCGCGTCGAGCTCCTCGCGCATCTTCGCCGCGGTCGGGGTGGTTCGTCCGTGCAGGCCGCCCGGAAACGGCGGGTCGAGGCCCAGGCTCGGCGAGTACCCGCCGTAGCTTAGGTAACGCGACGGCAGGGTCGCCTGCAGCTCCAGAGACCGCCGCCACGGCATGTCACAGTACGGAGCGAGCGCCCCGGGCGGGTCGTCCGCGTGGATGTCTACGTCGACGACGACGACGTCGCTCAGCTTCGTTCGCGTGCTCGACGGCGATGGACTATCGGCCACGGAGCGCACCTCCGAATCGCCACCGACCCTCCAGCCCGAGGAGTCCGACGCCCGGCGTCCTCGTCGGTCGGTGGCCCAGGTACCAGTCTAGCAAAGTCTGTCGCCGTTCGAGCGCGGCATCAAGCCTCGTGGACGCCGAGTCCCCATGCGGCGACTACGCGCGCGGAGGGGGCGTGGCGCCCGGCGGTGTCAGCCTCGGCGTGTACGGGGCGTTCGTCCGGCCGCAGTGCGAGCCGCCGCTGACCTCGAGGTTGGCGCCGGTCACCCACCCGAGGCGGTCGGACGCGAGCGCGAGCACCGCCTCCGCCACGTCGGCCGGCACACCGGTCCGGCCGAGCGGGGTCATGTCGATCATCAGGTTCAGGTACGGATGGCTGGCCTCGCCGTGCCGCAGCGCCGTTGGGGTGACGAGCCCGGGCGAGATGGCGTTGACGCGGATGCCGTGGGGCCCCAGTTCCGTCGCGAGCACGTGGTTCAGCATGTTGATCGCCGCCTTCGAGCCGCAATAGGCGGACGACCCGGGCCGCCCCGACGTCGCGGCCCCCGAGGACAGGTTGATGATGACGCCCCGCGCCCGGCGCGCAACCATCTGCCGCGCCGCGGCCCGGCACGCCAGGAAACAACCCTGGGTATTGACGGTAAACGCCGACTGCCATGTGGCTAGGTCCATCTCCAACACCGGCATGTTCGGGGAGTTCCCGTGGCTGGTCACCAGGATGTCCACCGGGCCGAGCGACTTCGTGATGTCCGCCAGCATGCGATCGACGTCCCCCTCGACGCTCACGTCCCCCCGCAACGCCGCCCCGCGACCGCCCGCCGCCCGCACCGCCTCGAGTGACTTCGCGGCCGCGTCGTCGTTGACATCGCAGATCCCGACGGCGGCGCCCTCTCGGGCGAACGCCGCGGCGATCGCCCGACCGATGCGACCCCCGCCGCCCGTCAACCACACGACCCTGTCCGCAAATTCCATCCGCTGCTCCCTCCGACGTCTGATTTGATCGGTCGAGCACCGTGCCGAACGACGGGCCTAGGCGGGACCGCCGCTGTCTTCGTCTCCGAGGATGTACGCGTACTCGCCCGGATGGACCTTCGAGATCCGGCTTCGCACCATCATCACCGCGGTGCGCGGGTAGGGTGCGCGGATGACCTCCAGCTCCTCAAACGTATCCGGCGCGACCACGCGCCCCAGGACCGTCCCGCCGGCTACCGTCCCGCCGAGCGCGTCGTGGCCCACTTCCGGGAGGAACAATCCCCCGTGAGCCGGCCTGACCGAGCCGCCCTTCCGCACCACGATCCGGGGCTCCGGCGCGCTCGCGGGCCCGTCCAGCACCCCGAGCTTGCGCAGGACGCGGTTGGCCGCGTCCAAACCACGATCCATGAGATCCGTCCCGAAGCTGGGGCCGCCGCCGACCTCGAGAATGACCGTCGGGACGTCGCGGCGCACCACCTCGCGCGCCAGCGAGCCCCCGGGTCCGGCCGTCTCCCAGAGCACGCGGGCGCTGCCGAGCAACGCCAGCTCCTGGACTCGGCGGCCGATCGGCGTCGACGGATCCATCGTGTAGGTGTAGTGGATCTCGGTGTCGACCCCGCCGCAGTGGTAGTCGATGAGCGCATCGATCGACGGCACGAAGTGCTTCCAGATGGCCGCCGCGATCTTGTCGGTCAGCCATCCCGCCGCGTCTCCCGGGAAGACGCGGTTCAGATTGTGCATGTCGATCGGCGTGTTCCGCGTCCCGGCTTCGAACGACGGCGGGTTGGCGCACGGCACCATGAGCACGGTGCCGCGGAACCGGCCGTCCAGGAGCATTCCGCGCAGCCGCCGCATCAGCTCCGTGGTGAACAGCTCCTCCCCGTGGTGCGCGGACATGATCCCCACGGTGGGCCCGTCCCCGCCACCCCGCAGAACGTGCACCGCGATCGCAAGCTCGGCCCCGCTGGCCAGCCGGCAGACCGGGATGCGGACGATCTTCGCCTGGCGCTCGCCGACCGTTTCCCCCAAGAACGACACGGGCATCGCGTCCCTCCTTCGATGCGGACTAGATTCGCAAGTGCGGATCCAAGATGTCCCGCAACCAATCTCCCAGCAGCCCGACGCCGGCGGTGGCCACGATGATGGCGCACCCCGGAAACACCTCCATCCACCACGCGGAGTCGAGGTACTGGCGCCCCTCGTTCATCAGATTGCCCCAGCTCGGCACGCCCGGGGGCAGGCCGAGGCCCAAGAAGCTCAGGGCGGCCTCCGCCACGATGAACTGCGCGATCTGCGTCGTCGCCAGCACCGTGATCGTCGGCACCAGGTTCGGCACGATGTGCCGGGCCAGGATGCGCCGATTGCGAGCGCCGATCGCGCGCGCGGCGGCCACGAACTCCCGTTCCCGCAACGCCAGCGCGTTGATGCGCATGATGCGCGCATAGACCACCCACCCGGAGATCGCCAGCACGATCGCGATGTCCGGAATCGACGGCGGCACGACGAGCATGAACGCGATCGCCAGCAGCAGGTACGGAAAGGCCATCTGCACGTCCACGATGCGCATCAACACCTGGTCCGCGGGCCCCCCGTAGAATCCCGAAAACACGCCGAGCACGGTCCCGGCGGCTGCCGCCCCGAGCGTGGCGAGCGCGCTCACGACGAGAGAGATGCGCGCCCCGTAGATGATCCGGCTGAGCACGTCCCGTCCCAGTTGATCCGACCCCAGGACGTATCCCGTCGCCCCCGCTCCGTCGTACCGGGGCGGCGCCAGGCGCTGCGTGATGTCCTGCCCGTCGGGCGCCCGGGGGGCCAGCCACGGCGCGGAGATCGCCACGGCCACGAACGTGCTCACCAGCACGAGCCCGAGCGCGGCGCGCAGCGTCAGACGGCGGCCGAGCACGCGGAGCCCCCGGTCCACCGACGGCGCCGATCGACGCTGTGCCGGTGAGGCCATCTCCGCGCTCACGTCGACTTCACCCTCGGGTCCAGGAGGCCGTACGAGAGGTCCACGAGGAAGTTGGCGGTCACGGTGATCAGCGCGATGTAGACGACGGCGCCCTGGGCCAGCGGGAAGTCGCGGAACGAGATCGCCTGCACGACCAGCCGCCCGATCCCAGGCCAGGCAAAGATCGTCTCCGTGATGATCGCCCCGCCCATCAACACGCCGACGTTGAGGCCGATCAGCGTGACGATGCTGAGCGAGGCCTTCCGCAACACATGCCGCGTCAGCACCGCCCGCTCGCCGAGTCCCTTGCTGCGCGCCGTGCGGACGAAGTCCTCGCTCAGCACGTCGAGCACCTCGGACCGCACCAGCCGTGCCAGTTGCGCCAGCGGGTAGGTGCCGAGCGACACGGCCGGCAAGACGAGTTGCTGCCACGTACCGATCCCCGACGTGGGGAGCCAGTGCACGCGTACCGCGAACAACAGGATCAGCACGGGGCCCAACCAGAACACCGGGACGGCGATGCCCAGGAACGATGCCGAGGACACCAACACGTCGAGCACGCTGTCCTTGCGCACCGCCGACAGCACGCCGAGCGGGACCCCGACGGCGACGGCGACCGCGATCGCCGCTCCGGCGAGCTCGAGCGTCGCGGGCACGCGCGCGAGCACGAGCGGGGTCACGGGAGCAGCGTACCGGTAGGACTCGCCGAGGTTGCCGGTCGCGAGGTTCCCGACGAAATCCGCGTACTGGACCCAGACGGGCTTGTCGAGTCCGAGCAGGTGGCGCAGTCGCGCCACCTGCTCGGGAGTGGTTTGCTCCGGCGGCAACATCATCTGGACCGGATCCCCCGTGAACCGCAGCACCACAAAGGCCACGGTGGACACGCTGAGGAGCACGAGCACGAGCCCCCAGCCCCGCCGGACGATCAACGGCAGCATCGCGCGCTACGTGCGCCGGATGTGTGCGACGATCACGCGCTCGTCGGTGCGCGGTGTCAGTTGAATGTTGCGCCGGACGCCGTACACATTGTAGATCGCGTACAGAAAGACGTATGGCGGATCGTCGTAGATCTCCGCCTGCAGCTTCTTGTACGCCTCGGCCCGCTGCGTCGGGTTCAACTGGACGGCCGCCGCGTCGATCATCTGATCCCACTCCGGTTTGCCGTAGAACGTGTACGGCGACTTCGTGTGCAGGATCCCCCGCACGAACGGTTCGGGGTCCAGGAAGTCCGTCCCCCAGCTCCAGAAGTAGATCGGTGCGATCTGCTTCGAGTCGCGCAGCTTGACCATGGTGCCGAGCTCCACGGCCTTGAGGTTCACCTTGATGCCGACCTTCGCAAGGTCGCCAACCATCGCCTGACACACCTCGCTCGTCGCGGGCAGGATGAAGTTGGCCGGGACCTCCATGTTGATGGAAAACCCGTTCGGCAGGCCGGCTTCGCGCAATAGCGCGCGCGCTTTGTCGGGGTTGTACGCGTACGGCTTGAGGCCAGCGTCGTAGGAGAACGTCGTCGCCGGAAAGATCGTGGGGATGCGGGTCGACAGTCCGCTCAACACGAACTTAACGATGTTGTCGACGTTGACGGCGTAGTTGATCGCCTGACGGACGCGCTTGTCGCGCAGCTCCCGACCGCCCTGCGGGCTCTCGGGCCAGAACTGGCAGTATGCGATGCGGTCGCTGCTGACCGAGACGGCCTTGGTGAGCGCGTTCGCGTTGACGTTCTTCACCTGATCCGGCGGCAGCGGGGCGATCAGGTCCACCTCCCCTGCCGCGAGCGCGGACAGGCGGGTCGCGGCATCCGGCACGATGCGGAACACGACGTCGCGCAG
>DASQGM010000117.1:0-23808 GCA_035632615.1 bacterium
GAGCGCACGACGCTCCCGTGGTTCCACATGGCGCTGATGGCGCGGAGGTCGAACGTGAACGGCGCGGCGTGCAGCACGGCGAAGCCCTCCGCGTACGCCTGCAGCATGCCGTACTCGATGCCGTTGTGGATCATCTTGACGTAGTGCCCGGCCCCGCTCGGCCCGACGTGCATGTACCCGCCCTCGGGCGCCAGGGCCCGGCACAACGGCTCCACGATCTTCACCGCCCGCGGGTCGCCGCCGACCATCATGCAGTAGCCCACCTGGAGTCCCCAGATGCCGCCGCTCGTCCCCGCGTCGACGTAGAAGAGGCCCCGTTCCTTGGCCGCGGCGGCGCGCCGCACGGAGTCTTTATAGTAGGAGTTGCCGCCGTCGACCAGCACGTCGCCCTTCGCGAGCCGCGGCGAGACCTCTGCGATCGTCTGCTCCACCGCATCGCCCGCCGGCACCATCATCCAGACAACCCGCGGCGGCGTCAGCCGCTCGACGAGCTCGGCGAGCGACGTCGCCGCGGCCGCACCCTTGGCGGCCGCCTCCTGCCGCACCTCGGCCCGCCGCGCGTAGACGGCCGCTTCGTGCCCCCGCTCCAGCAGCCGCGTCACCATGTTCCCGCCCATGCGGCCAAATCCGACGAACCCGACCTTCATCAGCGTTGCTCCCTTCTCACCCGTGGTGACGCACCCGTCGAGGCGGCGCCTGTGTGCCGGCGGACCCGGTCAGCGCGGCGCGGCGGCCGCGCCCCGTCGCTTCGCCTCGATGCTGGCGAACAGCTCGTTGAACGACTGCGAGAACGACGCCACCCCGGCATCGAGCAGCACCCGGGTGACGTCGTCGATGGGCACGCCGGCGGCGGCCAGATCGGACAACACCGTGGCGGCCCCGCCGACGTCCTCCATCACGGCGCCCGGCGAGACGCGCCCGTGGTCGCGGAACGCCGCGATCGTCTGGGGCGGCATCGTGTCCACCGTGTCCGGTCCCACGAGCGCCTCCACGTACAGGAGGTCCGGGTACGCCGGATTCTTCGTGCTGGTGCTCGCCCAGAGCGGGCGCTGGAGCTGCGCGCCCTTCGCCGCGAGCGCCTCCCAGCGCGGACCGCTGAAGCATTC
This sequence comes from bacterium, assembly GCA_035632615.1. Classification (GTDB taxonomy): domain Bacteria; phylum Sysuimicrobiota; class Sysuimicrobiia; order Sysuimicrobiales; family Segetimicrobiaceae; genus JAJPIA01. The sequence goes on from DASQGM010000117.1 coordinate 1,107, forward strand.
GCGGAACAGCCGGTACGCGAGCTTCGCGTTCGCGATGGCGGCCTTGCCGAGCAGCGCGCGAAGCCGCGCGGCGTCCGCGGGGGCCGCGTCCTTGATGCGCGCCTCGAGCCGCTTGTCCACCTCGGTGTCGATCCGGCTGACGAAGAAGCTCGCGACCGACGCCACTTGGTGGAACGATCCGCCCGAGGCGACCCGGCGCTCCAGTCCCCGCAGGTACGCCTCGATGACGCGCCGGTACATCTCCAGCGAGAAGATCAGCGTGATGTTGATGTTGCGCCCCTCCGCGATCATCTCCTCGATCGCCGGGATGCCCTCGGAGGTCGCGGGAATCTTGATCATGACGTTCGGGCGATCGATCAGCGCCGACCACCGCCGCACGTCCTGGATCGTGCCCGCCGTATCGTGTGCGAGGAGCGGCGATACCTCGATCGACACGTATCCGTCGGCACCGCGCGTCTCGTCGAACACCGGCCGCAGTACGTCCGCCGCGGCGCGGATGTCCGCGACGACCAGGGCTTCGTAGATCTCCCCTGCGCTCTTGCCCGCGGCGACGAGCGCGGCGATCGGCGCGTCGTACTCCGCGCCGCCCGAGATCGCTTTCTCGAAGATCGTCGGGTTGCTCGTCATCCCGGAGACGCCGTCGTCCTCGACGAGGCGCCGCAGTCCGCCTGACCGGAGCAGGCCGCGCTCGATAAAGTCCAGCCAGACGCTCTGCCCCACCTCCCGCAGCAGGCGCAACGGATTCTTCGCGGTTGCCTGTCGGTTCTCAGTCATCGCCGTCCCTCCTCACGCCCTAGCGAGTCCGATCCCACGCGGCCTTCACCGCGGCCACCACGCGCTCGACCGTGAACCCCAGTTCCCGCATCACCATCGGCCCGGGCGCCGAGGCGCCGAACCGGTTGAGCCCAATGATCACGCCGCCATCGCGCGCGTACCGCTCCCAGCCGAACGACGCCGCCGCTTCCACGGTCACGCGGGCCCGCACCGCGGGCGGCACGACGCTGTCGCGGTACGCCTCGGGCTGGGCCTCAAACAGCTCCCAACAGGGCAACGACACGACGCGGCAGCGAATGCCTTCCGCGGTCAGCCGCGCGTGCGCCTCGAGCGCGAGTGCGACCTCGGATCCCGTCGCGATCAGGATCGTGTCGGGCGAGCCGCCGGCGGCGTCGGCCAGGACGTACCCGCCCTTCCCGGTCCCCGAGGCGGCGCCGAGGCTCGTCCGGTCGAGCACCGGCAGCTTCTGACGCGTGAGCACGAGCGCCACCGGCCCCGACGTGTGCCGCAGCGCCACGCGCCACGCCTCGGCGGTCTCGTTGGCGTCGGCCGGCCGGAGCACGAGCAGATTGGGGATCGCCCGAAGGCTCGCGAGCTGTTCCACGGGCTCGTGCGTCGGCCCGTCCTCACCGAGCGCGACGCTGTCGTGCGTCCAGACGTAGATGACCGGGAGCTCGGACAGCGCCGCCAGGCGGACGCTCGGCCGCATGTAGTCGGAGAACACGAGGAACGTCGCCCCGAACGGCCGGACGCCGCCGTGCGCCGCCATGCCGTTGAGCGCCGCGCCCATCGCGTGTTCGCGGATGCCGAAGTGCACGTTCCGCCCCGCGTAGTCCCAGACGCCGCCGGCCCGACCCTGCGCGTTCGCGCTCCCGTCCGCCGCCGGGCTCTCGAAGTCGCCGGCGCCCTTGAGCATCGTGTGGGTCGAGGGGTCGAGGTCCGCGGACCCACCGATCAATGTAGGAACGGAGGCGGCGATCGCGTTCATGATCTTGCCCGACGCCTCCCGCGTGGCGAGCGGACCGTCCCCCGGACCAAACGCCGGCAGCGCCGACTCCCAGCCCTCGGGAAGCCCGCCCGTGAGGGCCTGCCCGAACGCCCGCGCGAGATCAGGAAACGCGCCCCGGTACGCGTCGAACCGTTTGCCCCACTCCTCCTCGAGCGCCGCGCCTCTCGGCACGGCCTCCCGAAAGTGTCGCAGCGCTTCGTCCGGGACGTAGAACGTCTTGTCCTCGGGCCAGCCCAGCGCGCGCTTGGTTGCCCGCACCTCGTCGTCTCCGAGCGGTTCCCCGTGCGCCTGAAACGTGTCCTGGCGGTGCGGGCTGCCGTACCCGAGGTGCGTGCGCACGATGACGAGCGACGGATGGTCTTCCGCGGCCCGTGCGGTGGTCAGCGCGCGGTCCACCGCCGCAAGATCGTTCCCGTCGGCGACGTGCTGCACATGCCAACCGTACCCTTCGAACCGGCGGCCCACGTCCTCGGTATAGGTGACGGATGTCGTCGCCGACAGCGTCACGAGATTGGCATCGTAGAGCCAGATCAGCCGCCCGAGCCGCAGGTGCCCCGCCAGCGACGCCGCCTCGGCGGCCACGCCTTCCATGAGGTCGCCGTCGCTCGTGATCGCGTAGGTGTAGTGATCCACGATGCTGTGCCCCGGCCGGTTGAACGTGGCGGCCAGCCACCGCTCGGCGATTGCCATCCCGACGCTGTTCCCGGCGCCCTGCCCGAGCGGGCCGGTGCTGACCTCCACCCCGGGCGCGCAGTGGCGCTCCGGATGCCCCGGCGTCCGGCTGCCCCACTGCCGGAACTGCCGGAGATCGTCCATTGACAGGTCGTAGCCGGTGAGGTGGAGGAGGCTGTACAGCAGCATGCTGCCGTGCCCGGCGGAGAGCACGAACCGGTCGCGGTCGAGCCAGCCGGAGTTCTTGGGGTTGTAGCGGAGATGGCGCATCCACAGCACGTACGCCATCGCGGCTGCACCCATCGGCATCCCGGGGTGACCTGACTTCGCCTTCTGGACGGCGTCGATCGACAACGTCCGAATCGTGTTGACGCAGAGCTCATCCAGCGTCTTGGTGTCGATCGCCATGCTCGCCTCCACGACCCTCGGGGGGAGACTGCGGGCTCGTCTCTCCGATGTGTCTCAAAGCATATGGCATACGATCGCAACGGAGCGTCATGCGCTTCAATAATATATTCTAAAGTTCGGGCTGCCCGCTGTCACGCGACCGTCCGGCGGGGACACCGGGTTACCCCGTGACGAGGCGGTGCAGCGGGGCGAGCGCCGTCTCCACGCGGCGTTGCCGGGCCCGTGCCTCGCGGTAGCGCGCGTGTCGCTCCACGTCGGGAGCGTAGACGCGCCCGGGTGCGGCCGGCGCGGCGTCGAGCCGGGATGCGCCCACCGCCTCGAGGGCCAAGAGCGCGGCGCCCCGGCTGCTGCCTTCCGCCTCATCCGACACCACGACCTCGTGGCCGAACACGTCGGCGATGATCTGCATCCACGCCGGTGACCGGGCGGGGGCGCCCCCGCTCGCGACGATCACCCGCACCTCCGGAAACGCCTCGCGCACAAGGTCCCAGATCAGCGCGAAGCGGTACGCCACCGCTTCCAGCGCCGCCTGCATGAGATCCAGCGGGTCCGTCCGGAGCGTCATCCCCACGATCGCGCCGCGGACGGCGAGAGGCCAATCCGGACTGCGTTCGCCCGCGAAGAACGGCAGCACCACCAGCCCGTGCCCGTCCGGAGGCCGGTCGAGCAGCGCGCGGTCCACGTCTTCCGACGCGCCCAGTGCCGCGCGGTCCTGGACCCACCGGTGCACGCTGCCGCCGTTGCTGAGTGCTCCACCGGCCAGGACGCGCGAGCGATCCGCGCGGTAGACCCAGAGCCCGGGGGGAACGTCCGGCACGGGGCCGGACCGCAGCACCCGAATCGCGCCGGTCGTACCGATCGACAGCGCGGCCCGCTCCGGACCGACGCACCCGGTGCCGATGTTGGCCAGCGCACCGTCGCCGGCCGCCGGCAGCCACGGAATCTCGGCAAGCGCCGGCCACCGCGCCTCGAACGGTGGGCGCAGCCCTCGAAACGGCGTGTCGAGGTCGACGAGCGGCGACAGCCGATCCGTCGTCAGGCCGAGCGCCGCGAGCAGTTCCTCGTCCCAGGTGCACCGCCGCTGGTCGAGCAGGCCGGTGCCCGACGCCATCGAGATGCTGCAGGCGGTCCGGCCGAAGCACCGCAGCGCCAGGTACTCCCCAACGCTGACCCAGCGCGCCGCCGCCCGATGACGATCGGGAAACGCGTCCCGCAGCCACAGGAGGCGCGCCGCCGGGTAGCTCGGGTGAAAGACACACCCCGTCCGGCGCCACAGCGCCTCTTGGTCGAAGCGCGCGCGCAGGTCCGCGGCGGCGCCGGCACCCCGTTCGTCGGCCCACGAATACAACGGGGTGACGGGCCGGCCCGCCGGGTCGATCCCCATGATGTTGTGCCAGAACGTGGAGATCCCGACCGCGCACACCGCCGGCGCGCGGTCCCCGAGGCCGACCAGCGCCCGATCGATCGCCGCGAACGTCCCGTCCAGGATCGCCTCCGGGTCGATCTCGACGCCCCCGTCCGGGGTCCGCTGCCACGAGTACGCGAGCCGTCCCTCCGACCCGTCGATCTCGCGGCCGAGACGATCATAGCCGATCGCCCGGACGGAGGAGCTTCCGAGGTCGAGCGCCAGCACCACCGGCGCCTCGGCGTGTCGCGCGGAGACCGTCGACATCCCGAGAGGAAGTTTCCGTCCCATCCGCCAACACCCCTGTCCGTGACCACGCCGCGCGGCGATACGCCCAGGACGGGCGCGCAGCGTGCCAAGGCGCCCCGACGCCGGGGGATGAACACGATCGGGCGCACGCTCGCGGTCCTTGCCGCGGCGTTGACCGTCGCCTCCTCGTCTCCCCCGATCGGTCGCGCGGCGGCTCCGCCGTCTCAAGAACACATCACCTTCAAGAGCTTCTCTCCGTCGCCCGCCGGGCCGGTGCCCGCCACCGTGTACCGGCCGGACGGCCCCGCGCCGTTTCGGACGATCGTGCTGCTCCACGGATGCGCCGGCATCACGAACACGGAGCGCGCCTGGGCGTCGTGGCTCCTCGGCGCCGGCTACGAGATCGTCATGCCGGACAGCCTCGCGCCCAGGAACACGCAGGGTTTGTGCGCGGCCGGGGAATCGTCGTTCCGCGATCACGCGCTCGACGCGTTCGGCGCGCTGATCGCCCTCCGCTCCCGTTCCGAGATCAGCCCGGCACGCATCGCGGTCATCGGATGGTCGCACGGCGGCGGCGCGGTCCTGGAGGCAGCGAGCGCGGAGCTCGTGGCCGAGGTCAAACCGCCTGGGGGAGGCTTCGCGGCAGCCGTCGCGTTGTATCCGCACTGCGCGTCGTTCCGGCCGGGCGGCATCGCCTCGCCGCTGCTGATCCTGGCCGGGGGCTCGGACGACGAGGAACCACCCGCCGGGTGCGTCGCCCGCGCGACCCAACTCAGGAACGCCGGCGCGGCGATCGACTTGCACGTCTACCCGGAGGCGACGCACGTGTTCGACATGCCCGGGCCGGATCGGGTCGTTCGGCAGGGCAACCGGACGTTCCACCTCCGCTACGACGAAGCGGCCACCCAGGACGCCCGCACCCGCATCGCGCAGTTTCTCACCGACCGCCTGCGCTGAGCCCGAGCGGCTGCTGGAGGAACTCCCGCGCCCGCGGGCCAAGACCCCTGTACCGCGGTGCAAAGGAGGCGAGGCGTGGAACGTGACACATCGGCTCTGGCGTGGACCCGCGCGCTACTGACCCTCCCCACGGAGACGGGCCGGGATTTCGACGATGAGCTCGAGGCGATCCGGCGCCGCATCAAGGCGGTGCACGACGCGCCCGTCACGCACGACACCGAACCCGCCGGCGCTCCGCGGCTGCGGCGCGACGATGGCTGAGCCGTACGCGATGTCGCTCAGCGAGGCGGCGGCCGCCGTCGCGGCTCGGCGGCTGTCGCCGGTCGAGCTGCTCGACTCGACGCTCGGCCACATCGAGCGGGTCGAGCCCCGCGTGTCCGCGTGGGCGCGCCTCCGGCCGGAGGGGGCGCGCCGGCAGGCCGAACGCCTCGGCGTGGGCGCGGCGACCGGTCCGCTCCACGGGATCCCGATCGGCGTCAAGGACATCTTCTACACCGCGGGCTTCGAAACGTCGTGCGGGTCGCGCATCATGGCCGGGTTCGTCCCGACGTACGACGCCACGACGGTCGCGCGCCTGCGTGAAGCCGGCGCCGTCCTCCTCGGCAAGACGCACACCACCGAGTTCGCGTCGTTCGACCCGTCGCCCGCCCGAAACCCCTGGGCGCTCGACCACACCCCCGGGGGATCGAGCAGCGGCTCCGCCGCCGCGCTCGCGGCGCGCATGTGCCACGGCGCGCTCGGCACGCAGACCTCCGGGTCGATCGTGCGCCCCGCCGCGTTCTGCGGGGTCGTCGGGCTCAAGCCGACGTTCGGGCGCGTCAGCCGGTACGGCGTGCACCCGCTCGCCTGGACGCTCGATCATCCAGGCCCGATGGCCCGCACCGTTCGCGACGTCGCGCTCCTGCTCGAAACGATCGCCGGCCCGGATCCACACGATCCGGCCACGCTGTCGGCGCCACCGACCGAGCGCTACGCGTCGGCGCTCGACGACGCCGGCGCCCGGGAACGGGTGCTGCGCCGCCTGCGGATCGGCGTGCCGGACCGCTACTTTTTCGACGGGCTCGACGCCGAAGCCGCGACCGCCTATCGCGCCGCGGTGAGCGCGCTCGGGGCGCTCGGGGGCACGGTCCGGGACGTGCGACTCCCGGACCTGTTCGAGGCGGGGATGGAGGCCCACGACCTGATCCACAACGTCGAGGCGGCGGCGGTGCACGTGGATCGCTACCGGACGCGCGCCGCGGACTACGGGCAGAAGCTCCGGGCGTTCATCGAGACCGGATTTCAGGTCCCGGCGCCGACGTACGTCCGCGCCCAGCAGGTGCGGACCAAGCTGATCGAGGTGATGCACGAGGTGTTCAGGGACGTCGATGTGCTGGTCACCCCGGCGGCGCCGGGGCCGGCCCCGGAGGGCCTGGCGTCCACCGGATCGCCGGTCATGAACCGGCCGTTCAGCTTCCTGGGTTTCCCGAGCGTCACCGTGCCGTGCGGCCTGACGCGGAACGGCCTCCCGCTCGGGCTGCAGATCGCAGGACGCCCGTTCGAGGAATTGACGATTCTCCGGGTCGCGGCCGCGTACGAGGGCGCGACCTCCTGGAGCGAGGCCGTGCCGCCGCTTTAGTGTGGGCGCACTCCCTGTAGGAGACGCGGCGATCCGCCCGCCTGCGGTGATGCGGTCGTCCGCGTGACGTTCGCCGCTCTCGATGTTCGCACGCGATGACGCCCGCGACCCGGCGTTGCCGCCTCAGCGTCCGCCCAGCACCGCGACCTGGCTCCAGATCCGGAGAAGGACGCCGACCATCGCAGCCAAGTCGGCCAGGCTGAGCACGGGGTTTTCGAGCAGCCGGGCGAGCACCATGCCTGCGGCGATCACGGCGGCGGAGAGCATGAGCTTGCGGAGAAAGACCGCGGCCTGGTCGAGCTCCCCGCCCCTGCCCCCGGTCGGGGCAGGCGTGTAACCTCCTCCGGCTCCCCGTGACGCCCGCGCGCGGTCATAGGCACCGCGGAGATCCGGGTCTCCCAGCACCGCGTAGGCTTCGTTGATCAGCTTCGCCCGTTCTTCGTCCCCGCCGAGATCGGGATGGCCGCCCATCTCGCCCATGAGGGTGCGGTACGCCTTCTTGACCATCTCCTGAGAGGCGCGCGGGTGCACCTGAAGGATCTCATAGTAGTCGATCTCCGGTCGGAACCGCATCGTCGCGCCACCATTGTAGCATGCATGTCGCGCGCCCTATCGGCCGCGCGGCCCCTGCCCCGACGCCCCCGGATCGTCCTCGAGACCCACGGAGAACGACCGCTCGAGCAGCGACTCCGGAAACGCCCGGAACGCCAGATGGGTGTTCGTCCGTGTGATCCCGGGGATTTCCACCATCCTCCCGGTCACGGTGTCGGCCAGCTCGCTGTAGTCCTTGAGCCGCAGCACGGCGATGATATCCCACTCGCCGGTCACCGAGTAGACCTCCGCAACGCCGGGAATCTCGGCGAGTTGCCGCGCAACATCCTGGGTACGCCGGCGCTCGGTCTGGATCATCACAAACGCGGTGAACATCGTGCCTCCTCCTTCCATCGCGGGACCCTGCTCCCCCGGTGGCTCCTCAGCAACACCGTCCTAGCTCGACGCGGCGAGCCGGTGCGCGATCCCGAGGTACGTCGCGGTTTGCACGACCAGGTCCCGCACCGCGACCGACTCGTTCGGGCCGTGCGCGCGATGTCGGGACGGATCGCTGTCGGGGGCTCCCGGCGAAAATCCGTACGCCCGCACGCCGAGCGCGCGAACGAACCGCGAATCGGTGAATCCGCCGCTGATGCTCGGGACGACCTCGACCGTCCGGCCGATCGCGCGGCCGAGCGCGTCCTGAAACACGGCCACGAGGTCGGCTGGCGCGTCCGATTTGTTGGACACCGCCGTCTGATCCACGCGGACGTCGGCGCCGGCCAGCAGGCGCCGCGCGAGCTCCTGCACGTAGCCCGGCCCCTGATGGGGCAGCGCGCGGACGTCGCAGGTCAACCGGCACGCGTCGGGCACGCTGTTCGACTTGACGCCGCCCGAGATCAAGGTCGGGGTGATGACGAGCCGCGACGTCTGCCGCAGGTGGTCGGCGAGGCGCGGATGCGACGGGGCGAGGCGCGCGATCGCGTCGTCCACGGTTGCCGGCGTGACCGCGCCCACCGCACGGGCGAGCGCCTCGAACACCGGCGCGCCGGTGTCCCGCTCCGGCTCGTAGTCTTGCAGGCGCGCCAGCGCCGCCGCGACCTTGTAGAACGCGTTGTCGCCTTCCCACGGGCGCGCCGCGTGCGCGCCGCGCCCGTGAAACGTCGCCGTGACCTCGTACCGGCCTTTCTCGCCGACGCCCAGCAGGCACCAGTCCCGACCGGGAACCGGCACGAACGTGCCCCCGCCCTCGTTCAGGCAGCACTGCGCCTGGAACCGATCGGGATGGGTCTTCGCCGCCCACCCCGCGCCGTAGGCTCCTCCCGCCTCCTCGTCCGCGACGCAGACGAACCCGACGCCGTGCGCGAGCGGCACGCCGACCCGCCGGAGCAGGATCAGCGTCATCGCCTGCGCCGCGACCGTCCCCTTCATGTCGGCGGCACCGCGGCCGTGGAGATATCCGCCCTCGACCGCGCCGGCGAACGGCGGGTGGGTCCACTGCGCGGCGTCGCCCGCGGGCACGACGTCAGTGTGCGACAACAGGACGAGCGCCGTCTTCCCGCTCCGCCCGTTTAGCGCGGCGAAGAGGTTGCCGCGCTCCGGGACGCGCCCGTGGACTTCGGACTCGACCCCGGCGGCCCGGAGGACACGCTGCAGCACGCTCGCCGCCTCGGTCTCGTTGCCCGTCGGCATCACGCCGGTATTGGTCGTGTCGATCCTGACCAGATCGCTCGCGAGCGCGACGATCTCCTCACCGTGCTCTTCGGCGATCCGGCGAACGTCAAACGCGGGCATCCGATCCCTCCGCGAAGCGCGTCTCGGGCGGCCTCTCGTGGGTCGCCGACGGAACCTTCCCGCAGGCCCGCGACGCCTCCTCCCGCGCGCCGACCCTACGGCGACCGTGTCGCGGGGGTCACACCGGGCGCAGCCAGCGCCGCCGCGGCCGCCCCGTACCGGCGGACCTCCTCGTCCAGCGCGTCGGCCGGCCATCCGAGCTCTTCGGCCATCAACGCGGCGACGCGCGGGGCGATCTCCGTGCCGTGCCGGGGAAGCAGGTGCGCCAAGCGCGTGCGGCGGAACAGCACGTCGGCGACGGTGACCGCCATCTCGTCCCGAACCGCCGCGACGGCCTCGGCGGCGATGTACGGATGGCCCGGCGCCAGGAGGTCGCCGAGCGACCGACGCGCGGCGACGGCGTCGAGGATCGCGCCAGCGGCCGTTCCGTAGGACCGGACCAGGTGCAGGAGCGTCCGCCGGGAGACGCCGAGCTGGCGCGCCCGGGCCCGGAGTCGCGCGAACGCGCCCGCCAGCCCGTCCGCGCCGTCCAGCGCCATGTCGCGAGTCGGAGACGGCGTGCCGGCGGGCCGGCTCAAGGCCACGTTCATCACGTCCTCCGCCATCTTCCGGTAGCTCGTCAACTTCCCGCCGACGATCGTCACGAACCCGCCGTTCGCCGGGACAACTTCGTGACGCCGCGAGAGGCGCGCGCTCGGCGCGCGGCCGGCGGGGGCGGTGGTGACGAGCGGGCGGAGCCCCGCGTACACACCGAGGACGTCCTCTCGGCGCAGCGGGGCCCTGAGGAACCGAGACGCGTGGTCGAGGAGATACGCCACGTCGCGGTCCTCGACCGTCGGGGCGTCCGGCGGCCCATCCCACTCGGTGTCGGTCGTGCCCACCAGGACGGCACCCTGCCACGGGACGACGAACGCGAGGCGCCCGTCGTCGGTCTCGGGCAGGACGAATGCCGTGCGGCCGGTGGGGAGGCGGTCGGCCGGCACGACCAGGTGGACCCCCTTCGCTCGGCGCACGCGGAATCCGGGACGCGCGACCAGGGCGGCCACGGACTCCGCCCAGATCCCGGTGGCGTTGACGGTCGTGCCGGCCGCGACGGTCACGCGGGCGCCCGTGAGGCGATCGAGAACGCGGGCACCGGTGACCCGGTCCCCGTCGAAGACGAACCCCTCGACCTCTGCGTAGTTGCACGCGATCGCCCCGCGGCGGACCGCCGAGCGGATGACGGTCATCGTCAACCGCGCGTCGTCCGTCGTCGCATCGTAGTAGAGATACGCGCGCCGCAATCCCTCGCGGCGCATCGACGGAACCAACGCGGCCGCGGCGTCACGGCCGATCTGGCGGTGTCCGGGCAGACCGCGGGCGGCGCCCACCCCGGCGAGAAGGTCGTACGCCCACAGGCCGCACTGAAGCCCGAGCGGCAGCCCGGCGCGCAGCAACGCCGGCAGGTGCAGGCCGAGGGGCTGCCGCGCACCCGCGTACAGGGGCAGGACAAACGGCAACGGCCGGACGAGGTGCGGGGCGTTCCGCAGCAGCCGGCCGCGCTCGGCGAGATCCTCGCGCACGAGCGCGATGTCGAGCATCGGCAGGTACCGGAGTCCCCCGTGCACCAGCTTGGTGGACCGGCTGCTGGTCCCCTCGGCGAAGTCCGCGCGCTCGACCAGCGCGACCGACAACCCTCGGGCCGCGGCGTCGAGCGCAACGCCTGCGCCCGTAATCCCCCCGCCGACGACAAGGATGTCGAACGCCTCGGCGCCTAATCTTGCGAGGCGTTCCGCGCGCGACGCGAGCACCGGGACAGGCACGCCTACTCCGCCCGCCGTGCCCCTGGCCGGCGGCGGCGCGCGACGCTCCTGCGCGCGGAACGGCGGGGACGGCGAGGTGCCCGGGACGGCCTGCCCGTTACCGCCGCACTCTTCCGAGACCCGGCGGCCGCCACGCGTCCCGGCGCACGGCGCTGGAGCGCTTCCCGGATGACCACCGCCTCGTTGTGTTCGCGATCACGCGCGCCATACACCAGGGTCACGCACCCCCTGCGGGCGTAGGTGCGGAGCTCGTGCAGGCCTTGCGTCTTGGCGGCCAGTTCGCGGCGATAGCGCCGCCGGAACTCCTGCCACCGCGCCGGATCGTGGCCGAACCACTTGCGAAGCGCGGTACTCGGCCCGATGTCGCGCAGCCACGCCACAATTCGGAGATCGGCCCTTGTCACACCCCGCGGCCAGAGCCGATCCACGAGGACCCGCGGGCCGTCAGCGCCGGCGGGTGGGTCGTACGCCCGCCGGAGCGTGATCACGAGCGCCGGTTCACCCCATCTCGCCATCGCGCTTCGTCCTCGCCCGGGCCGCCGCTCTACCGCGCACCCCAAACCAAGCGGCATGCTCACCGCCTCATCCGGCAAGCGCGTGCGCCGCGTCGAGCAGCACGGCAGCGCCCCGCACACAATCCTCCGGCGCCGTCCATTCGCGCTCGTTGTGGCTCAGGCCGCCTGCGCTCGGAACGAAGATCATTCCGGCCGAGAAGCGATCCGCCACCTACTTGGCGTCGTGGCCGGCGCCGGCCCACAGGCGGCGGATCGAATACCCGCGAGCCTGCGCCGCTCTCGCGACGGTCTCCACCACCGCCGGCGCAAACCGGGTCGCAGGGCTTCTCCACACCTCTTCGACGCAAACGTCGACGCCGTCGCGGTGTGCGATGTCCCCGCACGCCTGGGTGAACACGGTGCGGGCGCGATCCAAACTCTCCGCCACGGGCGCCCGCAGATCCGCGGTCAGCCTCACCGATCCGGGCACGACGTTCACCACGTTCGGCGTCACCTCAATCCGCCCAACGGTCCCGCGGACATCCGGTACCGCACCCGTCGCTTCTCGCAGCGCCAGCACCGCCCTTGCCGCCGCCACGAGCGCGTCCCGGCGATCAGCCATCGGCGTCGGTCCGGCGTGCGCCGCGCACCCGATGAACTCGACCCGGTTCCACGAGATCTCTTCCACGCCTTCTACGACCCCTATCTGATCGCCACCCCGCTCCAGCACAGGACCCTGTTCGACGTGCAGCTCAAGGTAGGCCGCCGCGGCGGTGAGCCGGTTGGCCGCGGCCCCCGCGTATCCGATGCGGTGCAGCTCTTCTTCGAACGTGCGGCCATCGGCGTCCGGCGTCGCGTACGCCTGCTGCACGGTGAACCGCCCGCACACGACGCCGCTCGCCAACATCGCGGGCGCGAAGCGGACACCCTCCTCATTCGTCCAGCACACGACCTCGAGGGGACGCCGCGTCGCTGCGCCCGCGTCGTTGAGCGCGCGCACGACCTCGACCGCGGCCAGCACCCCGAGCGCGCCGTCGAACCGTCCCCCGGTCGGAACGGTGTCGAGGTGCGAGCCCATCACCACGGGCGCACCGTCGCACGCGTTCCCCGCACGCCGCCCGTAGATGTTTCCGAGATCGTCGACGCGGACGAGGCAGCCTGCCTCCCCAAGCCAGCGTACGAAGAGATCCCGGGCCGCACGGTCCTCATCGCTCAGCGCCAAGCGCCGCACCCCGCCGGACGGCGTCGCGCCGATCTCGGCCATCGTCGCGAGCGCCGCCCAGAGCCGGTCGCCGTCGATGTCGCACGATGCCACGGGAGTCACCCCATCTGGGTTCGCCGAGGCTCGGGGCGCTCCCTTGACTGCCGCGCAGCGGAGGTCCGCGCCCTCGACGGTTCCCATCCAGCGCCTTCTTGACGATCGAGATCCTGAGCGCGGGTCACGCCCAAGGGGAGCCCGATTCTGGCTGGGGCGTTGAACCCCGGGGGGACGCGTCTTAACCAAACTGCGGAAGTGTCTTAACCGAACCTACAGGAGGTGAACGGAGCCACAAAAGGGAAGAGCAAGCCAAAGGGTCAGAACCACACGTTCGGCGCCGATCTTCAAGGAGGGGGGCAGCATGAAACTTAAGTGGACATGGATGTTCTCGCTCACGACGCTGGTTGTCGTGGCGCTCGTCTCGGTCGCGGCCGGACAGACAGGCATGGACCAGCTCGTTGCCGCCGCCAAGCAGGAAGGTCAACTCACCGTGATTGCGCTGCCGCATGACTGGTGTGGTTACGGCGACGTCATCAGCGCCTTCAAGCAGAAGTACGGGCTGACGGTGAATGAGCTCAATCCGGACGCCGGCTCGGGCGATGAAATCGAGGCCATCAAAGCCAACAAGGGCAACAAGGGGCCTCAGGCGCCGGACGTGATCGACGTGGGCCTGTCTTTCGGCCCGTCAGCGAAGACAGACGGGTTGCTCCAACCCTACAAGGTCTCCACCTGGGCCACGATCCCGAGCTCCCAGAAGGACGCAGCGGGCTATTGGTACGGCGATTACTACGGCGTGCTGGCGTTCGAGGTCAATGCCGACATCGTGAAGGTACTGCCTCGCGACTGGTCAGATTTGCTCAAGCCCCAGTACAAGAATGCGGTCGCCCTGGCCGGTGACCCGCGCTCCTCGAACCAGGCGATTCAAGGGGTGTTCGCGGCGGGCCTCTCGGCCGCGAAGGGAAGCGTGAGCGGGGCCGCGGGTGCCGGTTTGAAGTTCTTTGCCGACTTGAACAAGCGCGGCAACTTCGTGCCGGTCATCGGCAAAGCCGCCTCCCTCGCCCAGGGCGCGACGCCGGTCATCATCCGCTGGGACTACAACGCGCTCGCCGATCGCGACACGCTGAAAGGCAACCCTAAGGTCCAAGTGATCGTGCCCACGAGCGGCGTCGTGGCCGGTGTGTACGTCCAGGCGATCAGCGCGTACGCCCCGCACCCGAACGCAGCGAAGCTGTGGATGGAATACCTGTATTCGGACGCAGGACAGATGGGCTGGCTCAAGGGCTACTGTCACCCGATTCGCTTCCAGAACCTGGTGAGCAGCGGCAAGGTGACAGCTGATCTAATGGCAAAGCTCCCGCCTGCGGCAGGCTACGCCAAGGCGGTCTTCCCGACGCTCGCGCAGCAGGACGGAGCGAAGCAAATCATCACGAAGCAGTGGGACACCGTCGTCGGCGCGAACGTAAAGTAACGTCGCAGATCCTGCCAGCGCGTCTGGGCCCGAACAGCTTGGGGTTTAACGCAAGATCCTGCCCGCGCCCCTTCCCCCGGAGCACCGGGGGAAGGGGCCGCGCGTGGAGGACTCGTCCGTGGCGCAGGTAGTCGGCCCGGCACTCGGCCCTCCTCTCGCCGCACCGTCATCGGTCGGCCGGGTGTCCTGGGCGTGGGTCGGCGTCGTTCCCTTCTTCGCCTTTGCCCTCATGTTCTTGATCGTGCCTACCGGATTCTTGGCGATCGGCGGCTTTCGGGACAATCAAGGCCATTTCACCCTCCGAAACATCGTGGACTTGTTTCAACCGACCATCCTGAGCTCCTATCTGATCAGCGTCAAGATCAGCGCGGCCTCGGCGATCGGCGGGGCGCTCGTTGGCTTCGCCCTCGCCTATGCGGCGGTCGCGGGCGCCCTGCCCGCGTGGGTACGACCAACGCTCATGACCTTCTCGGGCGTCGCCTCGAACTTCGCGGGGGTCCCGCTCGCCTTTGCCTTCCTCGCCACGCTGGGACGCACAGGCCTTGCCACGGTGCTGCTCAACAAGATCTTCGGGTTCGATCTCTACAGCACGGGGTTCAACCTTCTGAGTTTCGCGGGCCTGGCGCTGACGTACATGTATTTTCAGATTCCGCTCATGGTCCTGATCATCGCACCGGCGATCGATGGGCTCAAACGAGAATGGCGCGAGGCCTCGGCCAATCTCGGCGCAAGCGCGTGGCAGTATTGGCGTTTTATCGCGCTCCCCGTCTTGTGGCCACCACTGCTCGGAGCAACACTGCTTCTCTTTGCGAACGCGTTTGGCGCGGTGGCCACGGCGTACGCGCTGACCGGCAGCTCGCTGAACATCGTCACGCTCGTCCTGTACGCACAGATTCGCGGCGACGTGCTACACAACGAGAACCTTGGCTACGCGCTGGCGTTGGGAATGATCTTCATGACCGGCATGTCGAACGCGTTGTATATCTGGCTGCGTGGGCGCAGCGAGCGCTGGTTGCGATGAAACCCAATCGCATCGGACCGTGGCTCATCGTGCTGGCCGGCGCGCTGTATTTCTTCGTCCCGCTCCTGGGAACGTTCGAGTTTTCGCTTCGCTACCTCCGCGGCGTGTACAGCTTCGAAGCGTATCGGATCGTGCTCGCGGATCCGCGGTTCGGCGCGACGTTGACCTATTCGACGGTGCTGGCGGTTGCCACCATCATCGCGGGGGTCGTCCTTGTAGTGCCCACCGCCTACTGGATCCAGCTGCGAACACCCAAACTACGGCCCCTCGTGGAGTTCATCACGCTCATGCCGCTGGTCATTCCTGCGATCGTGCTCGTGTTCGGATACCTCCGGATCTATAACAGTTCGTCGGTACTGCCGTTGACGGGCACCGACCGGACGACGGACCTGCTGCTGATGTTCAGCTACACGACGCTGGCCCTGCCGTACATGTACCGCGCGGTCGATACCGGATTGCGCGCCATTGACGTGCGCACCCTCACGGAGGCTGCGCACAGCCTGGGGGCCGGGTGGCCAACGATCCTGCTCCGCGTGATTCTCCCCAACGTGCGGGTCGCGGTGCTGAGCGGCGCGTTTCTGACCTTCGCCATCGTAATCGGCGAGTTTACGATGGCGAGCCTCCTGGATCGACCGGCGTTCGGTCCCTATCTGCAGCTCATGGGCGCGAATCGCGCATACGAGCCGTCGGCGCTCGCAGTCATCAGCTTTGCGATCACGTGGGCGTGCATGGGTCTCCTCCAGCTGTTCGCGGGACGCACGCCCGGGCAGCTCCCCGGGGCGCACTAATGCAAGACGACGCGGGCGGTCAGCAGATGGCGGAGATCGGCGGCCTGGCGCCCGGGAAAACCTTCCTCGAGATCGACAATCTCCAAAAGAAATTCGCGCAAACCGCGGCGGTCGAGCACGTCCAGCTGAAGGTGACTCGCGGAGAGTTCGTGTCCCTGCTTGGTCCGAGCGGGTGCGGCAAGACGACGACGTTGCGCATGATCGCCGGGTTCGAGACGCCCTCGTCGGGCGCGATCCGCATCGATGGGGTGGATATCACGCACCGGCCGCCGAACCAGCGCAACGTGGGAATGGTGTTCCAGGCCTACGCGCTGTTCCCGAACATGACGGTGGCCGAGAACATTGGGTTCGGGTTGAAGGTGGCGAAAAAACCGGCCGCCGAGATCAAACGCCGCGTGGAGGAGATGCTCGACCTCATCAAGCTGCCTGCGCTCAAGAACCGTTACCCCTACCAGCTCTCCGGTGGCCAGCAGCAGCGGGTGGCCCTGGCTCGCGCGCTGGCGATCCAGCCGCAGGTGCTCCTCCTCGACGAGCCGCTGTCGGCGCTCGACGCGAAGATTCGCGTATCACTGCGAAATGAGATCCGCTCGATCCAGCGGACGCTGGGCATCACCACGATCTACGTTACGCACGACCAGGAGGAGGCGCTCTCCCTCTCGGACCGCATTGTGGTGATGAACAATGGACGCGTCGAGCAGATCGGCACGCCGTTCGAGATCTACAACTTCCCGCGGACGTCGTTTGTCGCCTCGTTCGTCGGCACCCTGAACATTCTGCGAGGCCAGGTCGCCGACCCGGCGGGCGGCAAGATCGTGGTCGACGGCCAGGAAGTGATCGCGGCGCGAGGGCTGGAGCACACGCGCGCTGGCGACGCGTGCTCGGTAGCGCTTCGCCCCGAAATCGTCTCGTTCGGCGAGGCGGCGGGAGACGGGAACCACATGCAGGGCACGGTCGAGGACGTGAACTTCCTCGGCTCCGTCGTGCGGATCCGTGTGCGCTTCACGGACAACGCGATCTCGCTTGACACGTTCAACAACCCCAGGCTTGCACTGCCGCAGCGAGGGCAGACGCTCACCGTGAGCTTTCCGCGCGAAGCCGTGCTCGCGCTCGAAGCGCCGTCTTCGACGTAACGCGAGCTCCGCCTGCGCGAACGCGGCGTCCCAGCGGCTATCTCCCCTTCACGCGGCTGTGCGTCGGATCGTACCGCGGTTCCGGCACGACGGTCGCGGAGACTTCGCGGTCGTCCACCTCCACCGCCAGCCGGGTCCGGGGAACGGCCAGAGACTGCGGGAGGTACGCGTAGGCGATGCTCTCCCCGATGGTGAACCCGTATCCGCCGCTCGTCACCTGACTGATCACCTTCCCGTCGTGCACGACGGGCTCGTTGCCCACCGCGACGGCATGCTCGTCCGCGAGCAGGAGACAGCAGAGTCTCCGCTGCACCCCGTCGGCCCGCTGCCGGAGCAGCGCCTCGCGTCCCTGAAACTCCCCCTTGCTGAGCTTGACGCAAAATCCCAGCCCGGCTTCATAGGGCGTGTGCCCCGGTGTCACGTCGGTGCTCCAGTACCGGTAGCCCTTCTCCAGCCTGAGCGAGTCCACCGCCCGGTAGCCCACGGGGCGCAGCCCGCGCGGCCGTCCCGCGTCCCACAGCGCATCCCAGACGCGCAATCCCGCGCCGGCGGGGACGTACAGCTCCCACCCGAGTTCGCCGACATACGTCACACGCTGCGCCCGGACAGGGGTGTCGGCAACGCTGATCGCGCGGGAGGTCAGGTAGGGAAGCGCGGCGTCGCCGACGTCGTCCTTGGTCACGGCCTGAAGAATGTCGCGCGCCCGCGGTCCCCACAGACCGATGCAGGCGAAGTCGTCGGTGACATCACGAATCCGTACCGAGCCATCGCCGGGGAGATGACGGCGGATCCAGCCAATGTCGTGCACCCCAAACGAGCTTCCGGTGATGATCGAAAACCGATCCGTGCCCAGCCGCGTCACGGTCAGGTCGCACTCCACGCCGCCCGACGTATTGAGCATCTGCGTGTAGGTCACCGCCCCCGGCGGCTTGTCCATCTCGTTGTCGGTAAGCCACTGCAGCAGCCGTAGGGCCCCCGGACCCTCCACCTCGTACTTGCCGAACGAGGTGAAGTCGAACAGCCCCGCCGCGGCGCGCGTCGCGGCGTGCTCGACCCCGATCGCGGGGGACCAGTTGTGCCGCGCCCATCCCCGCGGCGCGTATCCTGAAGCGTCCTCCTGCGCACCGCCCGGTTCGTTGCTGGCGAACCAGTTGGGCCGTTCCCATCCGAATTTCTCCCCCAGCGCGGCCCCGAGTTCCTGAAGGCGCGGGTGGACCGGGCTCAGCCGCGCCCCGCGCACGGTCTCGAATTCCTCAAAGGGATGGTGCAGCGTGTAGTTCCGAGCGTACACTTCGACCGCCCGGGCGGCCGCATACCGGAGGTCACGGTGCTGGGGGCCGAACCGCCGAATGTCCGCCCGCCAGAGATCGAGGCTTGGCCGTCCCTCGATGATCCACTCGGCCATCACCTTTCCGATGCCGCCCCCGGCTGCGATGCCCGGGGAACCGGCCGCCACAAAGAAGCCGCGCACCTCGGGCGCCTCGCCGAGAATGAACTCGCCGTCGGGCGAGAAGCCGTCGGGGCCGTTGATCAGCTTGCGAACCCCGACGTCGTTGAGCGCCGGAATCCGGCGGACGGCGCTCCGCGCAAGGGGCTCGAAGCGGTCCCAGTTGGCTGCGAGGAGCCGGTGGGTGAAGTCTTTGGGGATGCCGTCGAGGGCCCAAGGAACGGTGTTGGGCTCGTAGCCGCCCACAACGAGCCCGCCGACTTCTTCACGGAAGTACACGAGAAGATCGGGGTCACGCATCACCGGCAGGTCCCGGGGCACCCCCGCAAACGGCACGGTGACGAGGTACTGGTGCTCGATCGGGACGATCGGAATCGTCACGCCGACCATCCGACCCACGTACCACGACCAGATCCCGGCCGCGCAGACGACGACAGGGGTGCGGATCGTCCCGTGATCGGTCGCGACCGCATCCACGCGGCCATCGCGCGTGGTGATGTCGACCACTTCGGTGCGGGTGTGAATCTGGCACCCGCGGCTCTGCGCGGCTCGCGCGAACGCATACGTCAGGTTGCTGGGATCGATCCGGCCGTCGCCGGGAATGTGGAGCGCGCCCACGAGGTCGTGATCGCTCATGATCGGGAACAGCCGGACCGCCTCGCGGGGCCCAAGCACCTCGACCTCGAGTCCGCTCGCTTTGGCCACCGCGGCCTGACGACGGAGCTCTTCCATGCGGGCGGAGCTGGACGCCAGACGCAAGCTTCCCACTTGGCGCCAGTCCGGATCGACGCCCGTCTCCGCGCCGATCCGCCCGTACAGGTCCACGCTGTACATGATCATGCGGGTCCGGTTGTGCGACCCGCGCAGCTGGCCGATGAGGCCAGCAGCGTGGAAGGTGGCGCCCCCGGTGAGCTCACCCCTGTCCACCAGGACGACGTCCCGCCACCCCATGAGGGTCAGGTGGTAGGCGATGCTACATCCGGCGACACCGCCGCCGATGATGACGGCTTGCGCTTCAGATCGCATGACGCCCGCGCTCCTTCTGCTCGGCGGTCGGCGCGCTACCTCTCCTGGCGGCAGAATGTCGCCGATCGGTGCGCGAGCCGTACGGCGCGCGGACCTTCGCCCCGGAAGTGCGTGACCCACGAGCACGTGTTCCGACGCTCCTCCGGCACCGGAGGAATCAAGACCTCTTCCAGGTCGGCCAGCCGCCGTGCGTGCTTTGAAAGCCGGTAGATGTGATTGTGAATGCATTCGCGATCGCCGAACTCGCACACGTTGTCCCGCGTGCCTCCGCACGGACCGTTCGCGAGGCCCTTGGGGCAGGTCTCGGGACAGACGTACGCGGTCTGCGGGAGGCGGCAGAAGCCGCAGCGCTGACAGCCGACGAGGGGTTCCTTGATCGCCGCCTCAACGTACAGCAGTGCCCGCCCGACGCTGCCCCGGGGCTCGACCCTGCGCAACAACGGCCCAATCACGCGAGCCCCCGGTGAGCCCTCGTGGAAGGCCACGCGATCCAGCAGGTGCATCATCTGAAACCTACGCGACTCGCCGGGGTTCGGACGCACCCCATTCCCGGACTTCCCTGGACCGAGGTAGACGGCATCGCGTGGCGCCACCTGAGCGGGGCGGCCATCGGCCATGGTCAGCGCGGCCTGCCACGCCTCTCTCCACGCCCCGGGGGTCGGGCACTCTCGGGAGACGGCCTCGACCTCCTCGAGGAGCCGGCCCACCTTCGAGGGCGAATGGAGACCGGTCACCTGCACACCAGCGTATCCCACGTGCCGCACGCCGACGATCTGCAGCGCCAGTCGGCGATAAGCGGCGGCCCAACCACCATCCCGTGCCTGCGCCTCCTCCACGAGCTTCCGGG
Organism: bacterium; assembly: GCA_035632615.1. Classification (GTDB taxonomy): domain Bacteria; phylum Sysuimicrobiota; class Sysuimicrobiia; order Sysuimicrobiales; family Segetimicrobiaceae; genus JAJPIA01. Next base: position 21,805 of record DASQGM010000117.1, read on the forward strand.
CCAGGTCGTCTGTGACCATGACACCCGGGAGTCCGTCCCGGCGAATGCGGCGCCCGACGTGCGGCGTCAGGAACAGCAACCCTGCGACCAGGGGCACGTGGTATCCTCGCTGACTGAGGACCCAATGCGCCTCCTCAAATTTCCGCATGTCCCAGCCGATCTGGGTAATGAGGAAATCGGCGCCGGCACGAATCTTCTTCCCGGCTTTCAGGTACTGGTTCATCAGCTCCTCTTCCCGGTACTTGAACGGACAGAGGGCCGCGGCGAGCACCAGGGCTCGGGAGCGCTTTCGGGCGGCACAAAGTGCGTCGACAGAATCGAGGTAGCGGACCGGCCGGCCCGGCGGGAGCGACCGTACCTTGTCGCCGGTCACGAGCAGAAACATCTCCAGCCCCAACGAGTCGGCCCGATCGAGGTCGGTCTCGAGGCCGCGGGGCGTCCGATCCTTCCCTGCCAGGTGGACCACCGGCATCGCGCCGCAGGCCTCGACGATGCGGTCGCCGACCGCGATGGGATCATGGTCATGGTCGGAACCGCTGCGATCGGTGAGGGCGAGTGCCTGGATGCGCGGGTCGTCCCGGATCGAGCGCGCCAGGTCGAGGGCTGGACGGACGGCGTCTTCGAAGGGCCGGCCGACCCCGGGCACGGCAAACTCGACGCTGATCAGAAACCGGCCCGAACTCAGCGCCTCACGCACGCGATTGGAATTCGCTACGGCAGCCATCGCTCCGCGTGGGTCCCCTTGTCCGTAGCCAGTGTACGGAGGCGAGACGGGCGCGGGCAACAGCCTGTCTAGGGGGACTCAAGACACCTGTCGCGACAGTCACCGGCCCGCCATACCGCGCGACGTCCGCGACGCGGACGGTGGGAGAAGAAGAGCGGCTATGTCCAAGCAGTGTCCAAGCGCTCTGCGCATCAGAGGAACTCCGGAGGTCAACGGGGCACGCGCCGCCCATGCCGCCTCACTTCTGCAAATAGGTGACGACGGCCTCAGTCCGCGTGTGGACGTCCAGTTTCCGAAAGATGCTCTGTAGGTGACCGTGTACTGTCCAGGCGCTGATCCCCAGCCGCTTCGCGATTTCTCTGTCGATGTACCCTTTGCTGATGTATTCTAAGACGTCCTGCTCTCTTGGTGTCAACCGCGCCATCGCGGTGATGTCTCTCACCGGCATCGCGCCGAAGAAGCTCTGAAAGTAGCGCCTGACGCGATGGGCGAGTTGGTCCGGCGAGCACGCACGCATCATGGCAAGAGGACCGATCGGTTCGAGCAGATGCGCGGGCGGCCGGCGCCGAAGGATGTAGCCACCGCTCACGCCGGCGAACGAGAGGAACAACCGGTCGCTCTCATCGTAGATGCCGTAGGTGAACGCGGGGATCTCGGGATACCGGGCCCTCAGTTTCTCCACGCACTCACCGCCGGCCATGTCCGGAAGGTTGCGGTTGAGGAACACGAGCGCCCGCTGAAAGCGTGCGCTCATCCAGAGCAGCTCCTCCGCCGTCGACAGCGTGGCCACGTCCCAGCCGTTCAACTGGATCGCCACGCACGAGGTGACGGCGCGCCGGACTCCCTCATCGCCGTCGACAATGCAGACGAGCCCGGCGGGATCCCCCCCGGGTTGCCTCCGCGGCTGCGTGTCGTGCTCAGTGGGCTCGGTGAACACCGTCGCGTAGGTGCAGGCCAAGGGATTCGTGGCCCAGAAGACGGCCACGGTGATCTCGCGAGCAAAGGTCTGCCTCACGAACGGCCACCCCGACGCCAGGAGCGCACGGTAGATTTCCGCAGCCCGGTGCGCAGCCGCCCTCTCATCGGCCGTCCCCAGCGGAAAATAGTGGCTTTCGCCGGCGTGCTCGATTCTCGCGGAGAGTTCTCCGGTGAGGTGCGCCCGCAGACCTTCCGTGTACCGGCGCATGAGCAGGCGACGGCGCCAGTACCGCGCCTGCGTCTCGGGTCCCCCGGGTACGTCCGGCCTGGAGGGCAAAGAGAGCTGCACGAGACTCGGCCTC
>DASQGM010000118.1:0-4948 GCA_035632615.1 bacterium
AGGAAAAGGGGAACGAGGGTCACCCAGGCGACGACGCCAAGATCGGGGATCGGATACGCGAGGACGAACCCGGCCCCGGAGAGCAGCACCGCGAGGAGCTGCCTGGGGCGCGCGGGACGATCGGACCTCGAGGAAGCGAGGACGTCGGCGCGGCCGAGACGGCGCGCGCTAGCCACTCCAGGGGGGGGCCGCTCTCGAACGCGGAGCCGCGCCGCCGCTCACGCTCCCCCCCTCTCCATTCGGCGGTCTGGGGATCACTCGTCCCTGCCGTGGCACTTCTTGTACTTCTTCCCGCTGCCGCACGGGCACGGGTCGTTGCGCCCGACCTTGGCCACGCGCACCTGCGTCGCCGTCCCGCCGCCCCCGACCGACGCCGCGGCCGGCTGCGCGCGCTCCCCGTCACCGGCGCCGATCTCCCGGGTCACGCGGTATCCGGTCCGCGCCGGTGCGCGGACCGCGGGACCGGTGTCCCCAGACGGCACCGCCGCCGCGGCCTGGACCTGCACGAGGTACAGGAACCGAACCGTCTCCTCCTGCACGTCACGCTTGAGCTGCTCGAACAGCCCGTATCCTTCCTTCTGGTACTCGATCAGCGGATTCGCCTGTCCGTACGCGCGGAGCCCGATGCCCTCGCGAAGCGCGTCCATCGCATACAGGTGGTCGATCCACTTGCGGTCCAGGGTCTGCAGCAGGATGATGCGCTCGAGCTCGCGCATCGTCTCGGGCCCAACCGCCTGCTCCTTCGCTTCGTACGCGGCCAGCGCGGCTTCCAAAACGCGCTCGGTCACGCCGTCGCCGTCGAGCCCTCGCAGCTGCTCCACGGTCAGGTCGGGCGGCAGCGGGATCACGTGCCGGACCTCCTGCAGCAGCCCGTCGAGATCCCATTCTTCCGGCCGCGTCTCCGTGGAGCAGAAGCCGGCGACGAGCTCGTCCACGAGTTGCTCGATGAAGTCCAGGATGTTCTCCCGCAACCCTTCGCCGAGCAGCACCTTGCGGCGCTCGCTGTAGATCACCTGCCGCTGGACATTCATCACGTCGTCGTACTCCAACACGTGCTTCCGCACGTCGAAGTGGTACGATTCGACCTTCTTCTGCGCGTTCTCGATCTGTCGCGTGACCAGCGCGTGCTCGATCGGGACGTCGTCCTCGATACCGAGCTTCTCCATGATGCCGGCGATCCGCTCGCCGGCAAAGAGGCGCATCAGTTCGTCGTCCAGGGCGACGAAGAACCGGGACGAGCCTTGATCGCCCTGACGCCCGGCGCGTCCGCGCAGCTGGTTGTCGATGCGGCGCGCCTCGTGGCGTTCGGTCCCGATGATGTGCAGCCCACCCAGCGCGCGCACCTTCTCCGCGTCCGCCGCCTCGGGCGGGCTGCCGCCGAGCAGGATGTCCACGCCTCGCCCCGCCATGTTGGTGGCGATCGTCACGGCGGCGGACCGGCCGGCCTGGGCGATGATCTCCGCCTCCCGCTCGTGGTACTTCGCGTTGAGGACCTGGTGCGGAATGCCGCGCCGGCGGAGGAGCGCGGACACCGCCTCGCTCTTCTCGATCGAACGCGTGCCCACGAGCACCGGCCGCCCCTTCTGGTACCACTCTGCGATCTCGTCCGCGACCGCCTTGAACTTCGCCTTCTCATGCTTGTAGACGAGATCCGGCGCGTCTTTGCGGACCATCGGCCGGTGGGTGGGAATCGAGACCACCGGAAGGTTGTAGATCTGCGTGAGCTCCGCTTCCTCGGTCTTGGCCGTCCCGGTCATCCCCGCCAGCTTGTCGTACATGCGGAAGTAGTTCTGGAACGTGATCGTGGCGAGGGTCTGCGACTCCTTCTCGATCTTCACGCCTTCCCTGGCCTCGATCGCTTGGTGCAGCCCGTCGCTGTACCGGCGTCCGAACATCAGGCGGCCGGTGAACTCGTCGACGATGAGGACCTGGCCGTCCTTGACGACGTACTCGACGTCCTTGTGGTACAAGGTGTGGGCGCGCAACGCCTGCTGCGCGTGGTGCATCAGCTCGATGTGCTGCGGATCGGTGAGGTTGTCGATGCCGAGCCACCGCTCGAACTGCGTCACGCCCTGCTCCGTCAGCGTCGCGGTCTTGAGCTTCTCGTCGACGTGATAGTCCTGCTCCGCGGCGAGGCGCGGGATCAGCTTGGCGAACTGGTAGTAGAGGTCCGTGGACTGCTCCACCTGCCCCGAGATGATGAGCGGCGTCCGCGCCTCGTCGATCAGGATAAAGTCGACCTCGTCGACGATCGCGTACCGGAGCTCGCGCTGGACGAGGTCTTCCCGGCGAATCACCATGTTGTCACGAAGGTAGTCGAACCCGAACTCGTTGTTCGTGCCGTAGGTGATGTCCGCCAGGTATGCCTCGCGCCGGTGGACCGGTCGGAAGTGCACGAGCCGCTCGTCACCGTGGTGGCCCGCGTCGTGGTACGTCGGATCGTAGAGCCCGGCAAATTCGTGCGTGATGACACCGACGCTGACCCCGAGCAGGTGGTAGATCGGCCCCATCCAGCCTGCGCCGACCCGCGACAGATAGTCGTTCGGCGTGACGAGATGTCCGCCGCGTCCCTCGAGCGCGTTGAGCGCCAGCGGCAACGTCGCGACCAGCGTCTTCCCCTCGCCGGTCTTCATCTCGGCGATCTTCCCACTGAACAGCACCGCGCCGCCGATCAGCTGGACGTCGTGGTGGCGCTGGCCGAGCGCCCGCTTCGAGGCTTCGCGGACCACCGCGAACGTCTCGGCCATCACGTCGTCGAGCGGCTCGCCGCCGCGGACGCGCTCCCGAAGCTCGTCCATCTTCGCCCGAAGGGCGTCGTTGGAAAGGCCTTCGAGATCGGGCTCCATCGCGTTCACGTCGCGCACGAGAGTGTCGCGCAGGTGCTTCACGATGCGCTCGCTACTGTCACCGATCAGGCTCTGGAAGAGCTTCAGCATTCGATCACTCCTGAGGTCGGGGCACGCCCCGCGACACGGGTCGCCCGCGGCCGCTGCGGCGGCGCCGACCCTACTATATAATTCACAAATCTCGCGCTACTTAGCCTAACGAACGTCCACGCCCATTATAGACCACGCTGTCTACACCGGGGGGCGGGCGCAGGCCGCCGTGCGCGTCAGGGGGCAGGCAGCCGGAGCTTGTGGGCGTATTCCGCCAGGGAGTCGTCGTGCGCGACGCGCACCCGCTCGAGCTCGTACGGACGGCTCGTGGCGTTGACGAAACCCGGGATCTCCGTCACGGCACCGCGGTAGCCAAGGTCGGAGAGGTTCCGTTCCACGCTCTCGGAGTATCGGCCGGAGGGGTACGCGAAAAACGTGACCGGGTCTCCCACCCATCCCCCGATCAGACGCTTGCTCTTTTCGAGCTCGCTGCGGGCAATCGAAGGCGGAAGGGCGGAAAAATCCACGTGGTGCTGCCCGTGGGACCCAAACGCCATCCCGGCGGCGGCCATCTCCTTGATCTGCGCAACCGTCAGGTGATCGGACGTGCCCACGGTGGACGTCACGACGAAGAAGGTCCCCGTGAACCCGTACCGGCGGAGCAGTGGGAACGCGACGGTGTAGTTGTCCTCGTAGCCGTCGTCGAAGGTGAGGACGATCTCCCGGGCGGACGCCGGCGCGTGCCGGACCACGCCCGTCCACATGTCGTCGAGCGTGACCGAACGAAACCCGTGATCGTGGAGGAACTGGAGCTGCGCCTCGAACGCGGGCGCCATCACCGTCAGGCCCACCGTGATCGGATCGTGCGCGGACAGCACCCTATCGATCCGGTGATACATCAGCACCGGGACTGCCGTCGCCGCCGCCATTCCGAGCGTCGGCACGGCGGGCGCCGCGCAGACGACCACGCAGGCGATCGCAACCGCCCGCGCGAGCACGGTCCACACCGGCCGTACGGGCACTAGCGGGTACCGAGCCCGAGCACAGTGCGGTTGATCGCGTCGAGCGTGGCGTGCACGATCGCCTCCCGGGCCTCGTTGCGGACCACGGCCGACCCGCTGAGCGTCTCTTCGTCGGGGCCCAGCCACGAGACGACCACCAGCGCGATCTGATGGGAGCCGGCCAGCACGACGGTCGCGGACTGCACGAGGAACAACGCGTCGGCGCGCAGGTACGTCTCCACGGCCCGGAGGGTTGCTTGGGCGACGAGTTCCAGCAGATGGGACGCCGCGCTGGGCCCGGACGCCGCGCCTTCATAGATCAGCCCGTCGTGCTCGAGCTGCACGCGGACCTCGGCCGACGACCGGAGGCGCGAGACCGTCAGCCCGACGGACTTCAGCCGGGACCGCACCGGCGACGGGCCCGTGTCGGCCTGGCCGGGTCGCAGCCCTGCGACCCTCACGTGCCCCGGCTCCAGGTTGACGCCGAACTGCGCGGCCAGGGTCGCGATCACGTCCGCCACGACCACCTTGGGGCTACGCTCGGCCGAGGCCAACACATGCACGCGAGCGATCGCCCCATCCTCTCCCAAATCCACCCGCACCGCCGAAACGCCGCGAAGGCGGCGCACCGCTTCCTCGGCCTCGTGCGCCAACGACCGCCGCGGTTGCTCCATCATCGCCCCCCTCTTGGGATCCGGCAGACCGGCCCTGCCCGCCCGAACGCGACGGCGACCCCCGTCGTACCCTACTGTTCATCTCCCGGCGCCAGCGCTCCTGTCCGGTCCCCGGCCCGCGACGCCGCGCCGCTGCCTGGCCGGACCGGCCGCCTACAGGTGCCACCGCTCCCGGAGCCGCGCGAGGCCTCCGTCACGATCGAGCTCGTGCAACGCGGCAGAAACAAACGAGGCGAGGTCGGGGGCGTCTTTCGACACAACGACAACCCTTGGGACGGCGGCGCCGACCCCGCCGGCGACCCGCAATCCGGCGTGACCGGCCGCATAGTCGAGCACCAGGGGGGCATCGGCGACCGCGGCCCGCGCGCGCCCCAGTGCCACCGCGGTAAGCGCCTGT
>DASQGM010000119.1:0-25771 GCA_035632615.1 bacterium
GAATCGGTGTTCCGCTCGTTCGATGCCGTGCTTGATGGCTAGGTCCCCGGCGTGACGGTCGGTTCGTCGTCGTCCGCGGGGCAGCACCGATACTCCTGCGCTTTGTCGAGCAGATCGATCTTCCGCTTGAGCAACTGGTTCTCGAGGTCCATCCGCGTCAGCTCCAGCTCTCGTTCCTTTTGCAGTTCGGGCTCGCAGATGCCGCAGTCGTCCAAGCACCCCTTGACGAGCACGCCGGGCGTCGGAATCGGAGACGTCTTCTGCCACGAGAACAGCGTCGCAGCACCGGGGGACAGATTGCTGTTCTGGTCCAGCAGGCCCTCCGTCATCAGGTCCCTATCGACCTGCGCAAGCGCGGCCTTGCGCAGGTCCAGCGCAATCGCTCCCTGCGCAAACACGGCGGTCGCCGCCGTCAACCGCAGCGCGCCGGCCGCCGTTTGTCCCCCGCCCTGCTCCACGGCGACGCTTGCCTGGGCGCGCTGCGCGACGTCGAGCCGGTCCTTGCCCGTCGCGAGCACGGTACTCGGGAGCACGGCCACCGAGGTCGCGGGTTGCGGCGGGTTCAACGCCGCGCCGGTCGGCATCAGCGGATCGTCCACACGCCGATCGATACCCAGCAACTCGAACCGCACCGTCTGGCACTTGTTGATGCGGTAGAAGAGAAACGTCACGGCGCGGCAGTGATTGGGATTGGTGAACGTGCGAGATGATGACTCGTACTGGTCCTCGGACTCCCCCTGCTGGTGGGTGCGCGTGGCCACTTCGCCGATCGACGTCGAACTCGCGGCCCTGGTGCTGACTTCCATGTGGTTGTTCGCGCTCTCGGCGTGCTGGGTCAACTGGCGCGCCACGGTGCTCGCGCCGTTGGCGTCGTACGAGCTGCCCGAGGCCGAACCGCCGATGCTAAAGAAGCCGAGATCGATTCCTGCGCCGCCGCCGCCGCTGACGGACGAGGAACTGAAGGAGGTGTTGGTGTGCGTCGTGTCGAGCATGCTGAGGTTGCTCATCGAGTAGGCCATCCCCGCGAGGTAGTAGGACTCCTCGGAGGTCGTCTGGTTACGGTACGACAGATTCGTCTCGCTGTCAAAGCTGAAGCGTGTGTGACGATCGCTCGAGAAGAGGCGCACCTTCTCACCGGGAAGTAGCGTGGTCGTGTAGAGCAGGTCGCCCAGCGACAACGGCCCCGAACAACGTGTGATGCGGAACCGCAACGTCACCTCCACGGGAACCACCTGCTGGCGGTTCCCCGCCATTACCACCGGCCGGAACGGAAGGCGATAGCCGATGTCGAGCGTGTCACACACCGCACAGGGTTCCAGGGATGGACAGCATCCCACGGTTGCCGTGGTCGTCGGAATCGTGTCGATCGCCATGTTGGTTCTCTCCCCTCTCCTGAATGTGCGCGCTGCCGGCGCGCCTGTCAATCGGATCCGCATCGCTCGATGCGCCGCAGTGGAGCGCCGGACGCGCGGTTCCTCCTCGCCGCGGAGGACGGTTGGCCCTTCCGGTACGACCACTACACTCGGCGGAAGAACCCGGTCCGCAACAGCGCCTCCGCGTCACCCGCATCGACGGCCTGCACGGCACGGGCGCCCGAGAACTGATACGACCGGCCCGTGACCGGGCCTCGCACCACAATCGGCGATTTCTCTTGGTACTGCAACATCGCCGAGCCGTGCGAGGAACCGGCGGAACCCGCCGCCGCACTCCAGCGGCTCGGTGACTGCGACCGGACCGCCGCCGGCCACGCGATCCGCGGCGACGGGACTACCGCCTCAGGCGCGCGGGCTCCGGCTGCTCGCCCGGGGTCGTGCGGTGTCTCCGTCGTGGAGTGCGGCATGACCACGGGTGGGTGGATCTCCGGCGGTGTGGCCGTAGGCAACGTGGTCGTCTTGAGAGCCGCTCGCTTCTGACCGCAACACATTGTCAACATCTCCCTTCGTTCCCGCCACAGCGGGGTGCATGACCTCAGGTGGCTGGCCGATACGCTCGAGCAGGCATGCCGCGCCGGAGAGCGCGAGCCAGGTGACGATCCGATCCGAGGGCCCGCCGCCGACAAAGAACGCCAGAGGAGCGGCCACCCACAGGCTCAAGCAGTAGAAGCAGTCGATCAGGCGCCCCAGGAACCCGTTGCCGAGGCGCACCCGCACATGCACCACCAGATCCGCCGGGCCGTCCTCGCTCGCCAGCAGGTGTGTGACCCGCCAGGTCGCGAGGACGGCCAGCACAAACCGTATCCAGAAACTCATCCGTCGCCCACCCTATGACTTCGGTGGCAGATCGTTGCAGATGTAGATCGGCCAGATCCACCCGGTCTCGTGACGACCGCCGGACAGGCTCGGACAGATGCTAGTGTCCCATACGTCCAAAGCGAAGAAGAAGGCACAGCACTCCCCCGGCTGACCGGTGACCGGGTCGGCCCGCTTCAACGCAAAGCCCGCCGGTGGCACCGGCAACGCCGAGGCCGCGCAGGTCGCGTCGAACATCCGCGCGTCCATGACGGTCAGCGTATTGGACTGCTTCGGCGGAATGACCATCGGCGGAGGCGAGGCGGTGAGACACCGCGTCCCGGGATCGCCGACGCGGTTGGTGCCGAGCGTCGTCGGGCTGCTCGGCCCGGGCACGGGGAGGGCCACCGACAGCAGGATCGGGGTGCACCCTGATTCGGCCCCGCCCTGGCGCGTGAGCGTCAGACAGTACCCGCCAAAGTTGTCGCTGGGGTGCGTCGTGTCGCCTTCGAGGACGTACTCGTCGTAGGCAATGCCTTGAATCGCCAATGGCCACGGGACGGTACAGTCGCCCGCCCCGGGGATTTGGCTCAGATTGATGACCGCGCACGGCGCCACGCCCAGGATGCCGGTGATTTCACCGTAGATCGCCTTGTTGTCGAACCACACGTGCTGCGTATCATAGTACTTGTTGCCCAGCGTGTCCTCGACCGTGAGCCGAAGCGTGTACTTCCCCGAGTAGCAGTTCACGGGCGGGAGAGACTGAGACGCCCAAATCGGGGGCAGTTGCGGATCCACCGGGAAGAACTGCGGCGGCGGAACCGCGGGAGGGGTGACGCCGCTGACCCACCGGGTCGGCAGCAGTTGATCGTAGGACAACAGAGGGTGAGGCGGGCAGGGCGGCAGCGGGCAGACCTGAACGAACTGCCAGAAGCTCGTGAGGTCCGAGTAGCCCGTCTGCACCGCGGCCTGCTGCTTGGGGCTGTTGTAGTCCACTTGCCAGAACTGCGTCCAGACCCCGAATGTGGGATTGTTGATGAAGTCCGCCTGATACGACAGCGTGTACCGCTTGATCTGCTTCCCGGCGCAGATGCCCACCCAGGCATGTCCCCAGATCTCCAGCGCGGTGCCGAACGAGGCCACCCGCCCGATCGACGTGTTGAACAGCGGGGCGTTGGGATCGGGCCACCCCGGAGGCGTTTCGACCTGGACACCTTCGACCGCTTCGATCGACACACGCTGCCGGAAGATCTGAAACGTGACGGTGGCGACGCACGGTTGCTGGCCGGCCTGCGCGCTGAACACGGTGAGGCGGACTTCCACGTCGTCGGGAACCGGCGTGCTGAGCGTATCAAGATACCCCAGCGGAGCGTTCACCTTCCCACAGGCCCCCGGCCCTCCTGGCGGTGCCGGCGGCGCATAGACGATGCCGGTCTGCGTGTAGGCTGAGGGAGGCGCCACAGGGTCCTTCCACTCGAGCGTGTAGTGGTCACAGAAGGCGCCCGTCGTCGTGCCGACGATCTCGACGCCCTCGACGTTGGGACCGGGGTAGTACTGCTCGTCGGCGCACGCGTTCATCTGCGGCTGGGTGATCGCACAGCTGAGAGGCCGGAAGCAGTCCCCCAGGCACCGGAAGAAGTACACGAGGCACCAGACGACGTCCACGAAGCTGCGGGCCCGAGCGAGGCAGCACCCGAAGCACATGGCGCACAGGCACCAGCACCGGCAGAACCAGAAGGATGCCTCCTGGCTGTGCGCCGCAAACGCGTCCCGGCCCAACAGGGCCTGTGCCGTGTCGACGGTAAGGAAGCGCTCGAAGATATCGCACACTTCCTCCCCGCCCTCAAAGCAGTCGATGGCACCCGCCAGCACCTCGTCCGGGATGCCCGATGGAAACTCGACGCTGGCCAGCTGGTCGGTGAGGTACGGCTTGTACGCCTTGGCCAGCCCCTCGACCAGCGTGCTGAAGTCCTGCCGCTGTTCCTCGGTCGGCGGGTTGGATACCGGCGTCCCCAGCGACTCCCGGATGCAGAGCCAGTACTGGTGGACGTAGTAGCTCCACGCTCGAAACGTGCGCGGACCGCGACAGACCAGCCATCCGAAGACGAAACAACAGCGGAGGTGCGCCAGGCACCACCGCCAGTTCTCGATCGGCCCCAGCTGCTTTCGCCCCTCGGGCGGAATCATCCGGAGCGCGACCTCCTCGGTGAAGAACTTGCCGAAGAGGCGGTTGGCCTCTGCGAGTTCGTCGGCGCAGTTGGGCGGCCGGTTTTCGGCTTGCTCCTTCAACTGCTCAAGATTGCCGGCCAGGGTGAGCTGTTCCGCCAGAATGGGTTGGAACGCCGCCAGCAGCGCCTTCAGAACGAACTGAAAGTCTTCGTTGCGGAGCTCCGCCTGCACAGGGGACGCGGATGCCTTGCCGGGGGATTTTCCTTTGCCATCGCTCATGATGGGGCCCCGTTTCTCTGTCAGACTTTGTACGCGTCACTGGTGCGTCTTTCAACGACACAATGAGCGCCGCTCGTGGAATCGCGTCGAGCCTGGCGCCTCCCTCGCCACAAGACTGCGACCCACATGACGCGGCCGATGAAACCGACGTGTCCGCACCCGCCCCCGGTAGGAATGAACCGAAGATTCGACTCGAGGCAACACCCCAGGCGAAAACAAAGGCACGGATGCCCACAAATGGACTCCGTGCCGCGGTGACGCGCACTCGGCCCTTTTCGGTAACCCGGCTGACCCCGAGGGTCCCGTGGCTTTGCGTCCCCGAATTGCTTCGGGTTTGCCCGTTCGAAGGCGGTGCTGGCTATTCAGTTGTTAGCCCGATTATGCGTGGCGATTGAAAACGGTGTCAATCACCGTCGTGTGTTCGGTGCCCCGCCGCGGCGCAGACTTCTAACAAATACTCCCGCAGGGTTCTCGCAAGTCTGCACCAACGTGGACGCGCGCCCACCCGGCGCACTCTCCCGCCGCGGCTCGCCAGCGCCGCGTCGGCCTCCGCACACGCCGAGCCCCAGGTCTGCTACGATATGCGGGGAACGCAGCACGAAAGCACCGCGATGGAGGGGGGAGATCACGATGGCCGCCAAACGCGCCGCGCGTCGCTCGCGCCAACAACCGACCCGCCGAACCGGCCCGCGAAAGACGTCCCGCACGGCGAAGCGTTCGGGTGCGCCTCGCCGAGCGGCGCCCCCGGCGCGCGGCCCCGCCTCCGCGGTGGCCCGCGACCGGGCGCTCAGGGAGGACGTCCTGCACCTGCTGCGGGGACGCGGCGCGCACGCGGAGTTCGAGCGCGCGGTGGCCGGGATGCCGGCGGACCTGCAGGGCCGGAAGCCCGTCGGTGCGCCCTACACCCCCTGGCAGCAACTCGAGCACCTGCGCATATGCCAGCGGGACATCCTCGACTACGTCCGGGATCCCCACTACGTCGAGCGCAACTGGCCCGACGACTATTGGCCCGGGGAGACGCCGCCGTCCCCCGGCGCGTGGGACGACGCCGTCCGCGCGTTCGAGGCGGACCGGCGCGCGTTCCTCGACCTCGTCGCACGGGCCGACCTGCTGGCGAGAGTCCCGCACGATCCCAAAGGACCCACGATCCTGCACGAGGCCCTGCTGGTGGCCGACCACAACGCTTACCACCTGGGACAGCTCATCGTGCTGCGGCGGGCGCTCGGCGCGTGGACCGACTAGGGCCGGACCGAGAACTCTCTCGTCATACGCGTTCCCGCACAATCGAGGAGGATCGATGCGGGACGAGGTTCGGAAGCATCGCCCCGGGAAGCGCCGCAGGGAGGCGGGAGCCCGTGACCGTCACCGGCCCCCGGTGACGTCGAGGATCGCGCCGGTCGTATAGGACGCCGCCGGCGAGAGCAGCCAGAGGACGGCCTCCGCGACTTCCTCGGGCGTCCCCGCCCGCCGTACCGGCACGGTCGGGGCGAGTCGCGCGACGCGGCCCGGGTCGCCGCCCGCCGCGTGGATGTCGGTCTCGATCAGGCCCGGCCGCACCGCGGCGACGCGGATCCCCTCCGCGGCGACCTCGCGCGCGAGGCCGATCGTGAAGCTCTCCACGGCGCCCTTGGTCGCGGCGTAGTGCACCCACTCGCCGGGGCCCCCGAGGCGCGCCGCCGCGGAGGAGACGTTGACGATGACACCGCCGCCGCCGCCGTGGCGCGTCGACATGCGGCGCACCGCCTCACGCGCGCACAGGATGGTGCCCGCGACGTTGATGCCGAGCAGCCGCCACAACTCGTCCGCGGTCAGGGCCTCCAGCCGCCCCGGCCGGCCGGCCACGCCGGCGTTGTTCACAAGCCCGGTTACCGGCCCGAGCGCACGCCCGGCGCGCTCGAATACGTCGATCACGTCGGCTTCCCGGGACACGTCGCCCCGGATCGCGTCGGCCCGCCCGCCGCCGCGCACGATCTCCCGCACCACGCCGAGCGCGGCCGCCTCGTCACGGGTGTAGTTGACGGCGACGGAGTATCCTCGGGCACCGGCGAGCCGTGCCACCGCCGCGCCGATACCGCGGCTGCCGCCGGTGACCAGCACCACCCCGCCGGCTGGGGGGCCTCCGATCCGGTCCATCTCTCGCCTCCTGCGTGCGCCCCGCCCCATCGAGGGGTCAGGGTACCGTGTGGCGGGACGCGGGGCCCGCCGCGATCGGGCCGATCAGCCGAGCGCGTCCGGATATTCCACCCGCACGAGATACAGCCCGTGCGCCGGCGCGGTCGGCCCGGTGCGCTGGTTGTCCCGGTCGCCGAGCAAGGCGACGGGCGCGTCGGGATCGAGGCGCCCGCGGCCCACGCGCACGAGCGTTCCGACCAGCATGCGGACCATGTGACGGAGGAAGCGGTCCGCGGTCACCGTCAAGGTGAGCCGGTCGCCGCACCGTTCCCAGGTCGCGTCGCGCACGGTGCAGATCGTCGTCTTGGGATCGCTCCCGACGCCGTGGTAGGCGGTGAAGTCGTGCCGTCCCGTAAGCGGGGCGAGGGCACGGCGCATCGCGTCCAGGTCCAGGGGCTCGGGCACGTGATACGCGCGATCGCGCAACAACGCGGAGGGCGCGGCCCGGTTCAGGATCGCATACCGGTACGTGCGCGCGACCGCATCGTACCGGGCGTGGAACCCGTCCGGGACGTCCCGCGCGTCGAGCACGCGCAGGTCCGGCGGCAGATGGCCGTTCAACGCCGCAGGAAAGCGCGACGCCGGGATCCGGCTCGTCGTCGCGAGGCTCACGACCTGGCCGCACGCGTGCACGCCCGCGTCGGTGCGGCCGGCGCCGACCACCTCCACCGGCTCGCCCGCCACTTCGGCCACGGCCGCTTCGAGCGTCGCCTGCACCGACGGCGCCCCCGCGGCCGCGCTCCCCTGCTGGCGCTGCCATCCGCAGTAGCCGGCGCCGTCGTACTCCACGACCAGCTTCAGCGTCCGCACGCCCGCCTCCCCCTGCGCGCGCCTACCCCACACGCCACAGCGATACCGGCAGGAGGACGGCGGCGGAGACCACCGCCAGCACCCCCGCCGCGACGTAGTCGCGCGCGGCGACGCGCAGCTCGTTCATGCGCGTGCGGTGCTCGCCGCCGCGGTAGCAGCGCGCCTCCATCGCGAGCGCGAGCGCGTCCGCCCGGCGGAACGCGCTGACGAACAGCGGGACGAGGAGCGGCACCAACGCGCGCGCACGCCGGACCAGGCTGCCGCTGGCGAACTCGGCGCCGCGCGCCATCTGCGCCTTCATGATCTTGTCGGTTTCCTCGAGCAACGTCGGGATGAACCGGAGCGCGATCGTCATCATCAGCGCAAGCTCGTGCGCGGGCACGCCCACGCGCTGGAACGGCCGGAGCAGCCGCTCCAGACCGTCCGTCAGCTCAACCGACGACGTCGTAAACGTCATCAACGTCGTGGCCACGACGAGCAGGATCAGCCGGTAGCCGTAGAACGCCCCCACGACCAGGTTCTCCCGCGTGATGACAAGCGGTCCGCGCCGCACGAGCACGTGGCCGCCGCTGTCGCCGAACAACACCTGGAACAGCACGGCGAGGCCGACAAGCCAGAACACCGGCCGGAGCCCGCGCACCGTGTACCCCGGCGGGATGCGGCCGACGAGCAGGACCGCGGCGAGGAATACGGTGAGCACGACGAGGCCGGCGAGCGAGCGGATCCCGAACACGACGAGGACGAGCCACAGCGTGCCGAGGATTTTCGTCCGCGGATCGAGCCGGTGGATCGGCGAGTCCACCGGCACGTACTGGCCCAGCATCAGCCCGCGCAACAGGTCCACGGCTATCGCCCCGCGAGCGCGACGAGGATCGCCGCGCGGGCTTCGTCGACGGTGAGCACGTCGGGCCGCACCGGGAGCCCGCGCTCCCGCAGCAGCCGCGCGCACACCGCGACCTGTGGCAGCCCCAGCCCGAGCGCGGCGAGCCGCGCGGGATCGGCGAACACCTCGCGCACGGGACCGTCCGCGACGAGGCGGCCCCGGTCCATGACGACCAGGCGCGCGCACAGCCGCGCCACCGCGTCCATGCTGTGCGTGATCAGCACGATCGTGAGCCCGCGGGCGTCGCGCAGCCGGACGATGTGGTCCAGGATCTCTTGGCGGCCTCGCGGATCCAGGCCCGCCGTGGGCTCGTCCAGGATCAGCATACGCGGCTCCATCGCGAGCAACCCCGCGATCGCCACGCGCCGCATCTCCCCGTTGCTCAGCGCGAACGGCGAGCGTGGACCGAACAGGTCCGGGTCGAGCCCGACGTGCTCCAGCGCGCGACGCGTCCGCTCGTGGACCTCGTCCGGCCCGAGCCCGAGGTTTCGGGGCCCGAACCCGACGTCCGCGGTCACGGTCTCTTCGAACAGCTGATACTCCGGGTACTGGAACAACAAGCCGATCTGCTGCCGCACCCGCCGCCGGTCTACCTCCCGGGCGTGAATGTCCACGTCATCGAGGTACACGCGCCCGGCCGTGGGGCGGAGCAATCCGTTGAAGTGTTGGACCAAGGTGGACTTCCCCGAGCCGGTCGCGCCGATGATGCCCACGACCTCGCCCGCCCGGATCTCCAGCGACACGTCGTCGATCGCGGTCGCCGCAAACGGCGAGCCGCGCTGGTACACGTGGGTCAGTTGCTCGCAGCGAATCACGCGGCCCCCGCCGGGCCCCTGCGCAGGGCGACCACCGCGTCCGCAAGCTGCTCGGCCGTCAGCAAGCCCGGGGGCAGCGGCAGCCCCGCCTCGACGAGGCGGCGCCCAAGCAGCACGATCTGGGGCGGCTCGAGCCGTAGGGCGTGCAGCAGATCTTCGCGCGCGAAGACCTCCGCGGGCGTCCCGGAGAGCGCGATCCGGCCCTCGGCAAGGACGACGACCCGGTCGGCCAGCGCGGCTTCTTCCATCGCATGGGTGATCAGGACGAGCGTGAGCCCCTCGTCGCGCCGGAGGCGCAGCACGGTCTCCATCACCTCGCGCTGCCCAGACGGGTCCAGCATCGAGGTAGCCTCGTCCAAGACGAGACACCGGGGACGCATCGCAAGGATCCCGGCGATCGCGACCCGCTGCTTCTGGCCGCCCGACAGGAGGTGGGGCGGCCGGCGGCGCAACGCGACCAGCCCGACCACGCGCAGCGCCGCGTCGACGCGCGCGCGGATCTCGGCGGACGGCAGCCCGAGGTTCTCGCAGCCGAACGCGACGTCTTCCTCGACCACCGCCGCGACCAGCTGATCGTCGGGATGCTCGAAGATCATGCCAACGCGCTGGCGCACGGCCCAGACGGCGTCGTGGTCGCGCGTGTCGAGGCCGTCGACCACCACCTCCCCGCCGGTCGGAAGCAGCAGCGCGTTCAGGTGCTTGGCGAGCGTGCTCTTCCCCGAGCCGTTGCCGCCAACGATGGCCACGCACTCGCCGAGATGCACGTCGAGGTCGATCCCCCGGAGCGCGGGGACCGGCTCGCTGGTCCCCGCGTGGTACGTGTGATGAAGCCCCCGAACCCTGATGAGCACGGGGGCAGCATTCGTCATGGCCGCATGCCCGCCCGGCCCCGTCGCCGGGTCCGGTGGGCGGACGTTACTTGACCAACTCGAGGAGGGCCATCGGCGCCGCGTCGCCGCGCCGCGGCGCGGTCCGGATGACGCGGGTGTACCCGCCACGCCCCTTTTGATACCTCGGCGCCACGGTGGAGAACAACCGCTTGATGACCGCCCGGTCGGGGAGCACCCGGGCGACCTGCCGGCGTGCGTGCAGGTCGTTCTGTAGCGCCAGGTCGATCATCCGGTCGGCGATCTTCTTCGTCTCCTTCGCCTTGTGCTCGGTGGTGGCGATCCGCTCGTGCACGATCAACGCGGACACCAACCCGCGGAACAGGGCGAGCCGCGCCCCGGTGTCCCGCCCCAGGCGCCGTCCCTTCTGTCCCAGGCTCATCAGGCACCCCTCCGGCGCAATTCCAGCCCGAGGGCCGCGAGCTTCTCTTTGACCTCGTCCAGTGACTTCCGGCCGAAGTTCTTGACGTTCACCACCTCGTCCTCGGTGCGCTGAAGCAGGTCGCCGAGGGTATTGATCCCGGCGCGCTTCAGGCAGTTGTACGGCCGCACCGACAGATCGAGCTCCTCGATCGGCATCGTCGCGAGCTTGTTCGTCTCGTCGGCTTGCGGACCGACCGCGACCTCCGCGCCAGCGGTGGTCCCGACGAACAGCCGGAAGTAGTCGATCAACAGACGCGCCGACTCCTGCAGGGCCTCCTCCGGCCGGATGCTGCCGTCGGTCCACACCTCGAACACCAGCCGGTCGTAGTCGGTGGCCTGCCCGACCCGCGTGTCCTCGATGCCGTAGTTGACCTTCTGGATCGGCGAGAACACGGAGTCCACCGGGATAACGCCGATGACGTGCTCGCTCTTCCGATGCCGCTCCGCCGGGACGTACCCCTTGCCGCGCTCCACGACGAGCTCCATCACGAGGTGCGCATTCTTGCCGTCGAGCGTCGCGATCTGCAGGTCGGGGTTGAGGATCTCCACCTCTGCGTCCGGCTGCAGGTCGCCCGCGGTCACGTCCTTCTTCCCCTTCACGTCCAGGCGCAGCAGCTTGGGCTTGTCGCTGTGGAGCTTGAACGACAGCTCCTTGAGGTTGAGGATGATCTGCGTCACATCCTCGACGACGCCCTGGATCGTGGAGAACTCGTGGAGCACATTCTCGATCTTCACCGAGGTCACGGCGGCCCCCGGAATCGAGGACAGCAGGACCCGCCGCAGCGCATTGCCCAGCGTCACGCCGAACCCGCGCTCAAGCGGCTCCACGATGAACTTGCCGTAGGTATCGGATAGCTCAGCGTACTCGATCTTCGGTTTCGTAATCTCCCACACGCCTGTCAACCCCCTCTGGGGTGCGCGTACCGCCGCCAGCATTTGCTCGTCCAACGCCATATATCGCCGCCTCTGCCCTCGTGATTACCGCGAGTAGTACTCGATGATCAACTGCTCGTGCACCGGCACATCGATATCCTCGCGAGCCGGCAGGGTCAGCACGCGGCCGCTCAAGGTCTCCGGATGATATTCCAACCACGCGGGCATGCCCCGCGTCGGCGCGCTCCCGACGAGCGCCTTGAAGTGCGGCAGGCTCCGGCTGCCCTCCGCGACGGCGACCGTCGCCCCCGGGCGAACGATCGCCGCGGGCACCGAGAGCTTGCGGCCGTCGACGGTGATGTGCCCGTGCGCCACGAGCTGACGCGCTTCCTTGCGGCTCGCGGCCAGCCCCAGCCGATAGACGAGGTTGTCGAGGCGAGTTTCCAGGATCTGGAGAAGACGCGTGCCCGTGACGCCCGTTGCCCGAGCCGCGACCTGGAAGTACCGCTTGAACTGCCCCTCGTAGACGCCGTAGAACCGGCGGAGGCGCTGCTTCTCCCGCAGGCGCACCGCAAAGTCCGACGGCTTACGCCGGCTGGGCGGGTGCATCCCCGGCGGCGTCGTGTCCTTCGCCACCGGACACTTGTCCGTGTAGCACTTCTCGCCCTTGAGGTACAGCTTCATGCCCTCACGGCGGCAGAGCCGGCAAACCGCCTCGTGGTAGCGTCCCATGGTTCCTCCCCTACACCCGCCGCCGCTTCGGCGGTCGGCACCCGTTGTGCGGAATCGGCGTCACGTCCTTGATCAGATTCACCTCGAGGCCGGCCGCCTGCAGCGAACGGATCGCCGCCTCCCGACCGGACCCAGGGCCCTTGACGAAGACCTCTACCTGCCGGAGACCGTGCTCCATCGCCTTGCGGGCTGCGTTCTCGGCCGCCAGCCCCGCCGCAAACGGGGTGCCCTTGCGCGAGCCCTTGAACCCGGAGGTGCCGGCGCTCGCCCAGGCAAGCACGTTCCCCTGGAGGTCGCTGATCGTCACCACCGTGTTGTTGAACGTAGACTGGATGTGCGCGATGCCCGCCGGAATGTGCTTGCGCTCCTTGCGCTTGCCCGTGGCCATGTCGTCCTCCTCGTCTCCGGCCCGCCGCTACGACGCCGCGGCGCCGGCTGGCGCCGCCTTCGCCCGGCGCGCCCCGACCGTCTTCTTTGGACCCTTCCGGGTCCGCGCGTTCGTCCGCGTGCGCTGGCCACGCACGGGCAGGCCGCGGCGGTGCCGCACGCCCCGGTAGCAGCCGATTTCCACGAGCCGCCGGATGTCCATGGCGACGTCGCGGCGCAGGTCGCCCTCGACCTTGTAGTTGCGGTCGATCACCTCACGCAGGCGGGTCACTTCCTCCTCGGTGAGGTTCCGCACGCGGGTATCGGGGCCGATCCCGGTGATCTGGAGGATCTCCCCGGCACGGCTCCGCCCGATGCCGTAGATGTAGGTCAGCGCCACTTCCACGCGCTTGTCTCTCGGCAGATCCACCCCTGCGATGCGCGCCATCCGTCCCTCCCCGCGGCCCCGCGTCCGGGCCGCTCGTCCAGCGTCTAGCCCTGCTTCTGCTTGTGCTTCGGGTTCTCGCAGATCACCATGACGCGGTTGCCGCGCTTGATGATCTTGCACTTCTCACACATCCGCTTCACGGACGCTCGGACCTTCATCGCTGTTCTCCCTTTGTCATCTCACCGAGGTACCTACCGGAACCGGTACGTGATCCGGCCACGCGTCGGGTCGTACGGCGACAGCTCCACCTTCACGCGGTCGCCGGGAAGGATACGGATAAAGTGGATGCGCATCTTACCCGAGATGTGGGCGAGCACTTTGTGTCCAGTCGGCAACTCCACCCGGAACATCGCGTTCGGGAGGATCTCCACGATGGTGCCTTCTACTTCGATGACGTCTTTCTTGGCCATCCACGCTCCTTTGGGCTGTAACACCCGCGATCAATTATTATACCGAGGCGTCCTCGGGAAGTCTAGTCAGCACCTCCGACCCCTCCGCGGTCACCGCGACCGTGTGTTCGAAGTGGGCCGACAGCTTGCCGTCTTTGGTCCGGACCGTCCACCCGTCCGGATCCATGGTCACCTCATGCGTCCCGGCATTCACCATGGGTTCGATCGCGAGCGTCATACCCGACTGCAGCACGACCCCGCTCCCCGGCCGTCCGAAGTTTGGAATCTGGGGGTCCTCGTGGAGACGCCGCCCCACGCCGTGTCCGGCGAACTCCCGGACCACGGAGAACCCATGGCGCTCGACGTAGCGCTGGATCGCCGCGCCCACGTCGCCGAGCCGTCCGCCGGGACGTACCGCCCGGATCCCCTCTTCGAGGGCCTCGGCGGTGACCCGAAGCAATTCGCGCGCCGGCTCCGAGACGACCCCGACCGGCACGGTCACGGCGCAATCTCCATGGAACCCCTCGACCACGGCGCCCAGGTCGAGGCTCACGATCTCCCCCTCCCGCAGCCTCCGACGGCCCGGAATCCCGTGGACCACCTCGTCGTCCACGGACGCACACAGGCTCGCGGGATAGCCCCGGTACCCGAGGAACGACGGCACGGCGCCAAGCGCCCGGATCCGATCTTCCGCGACCCGGTCGAGCTCGCGCGTGGTGACGCCCGGTGTCACGGCGTCCACCACCGCCCGAAGCGCCTGCGCCGCCACGCCGCACGCGCGCCGCATAACTGCGAGTTCCTCGGGGGACTTGAGCGCGATCATCGTCGGCACCCGCCCTAACCGGTCCGGCCGGCCCGGGACTGCACGAACTCGCGGATCTCGTTGTAGACGTCCACGACCGGCCGCTCCGCGTTCACCGTCAGGAACAGCCCGCGGCTGCGATAGTGGTCGACCAGGGGCGCGGTCCACCGGTGGAACACCTCGAGCCGGTGGAGGACGGTGGCCCGGGCGTCGTCGCGCCGCTGCACCAGCTCCGCGCCCTCGACGTCGCAGCGGCCGGTGACCCTCGGCAGCTTGTAGTCGAGATGGTAAATCGCGCCGCAGACCGGACATACGCGCCGGCCGGTCAGCCGGCGCAGCAGCACCTCTTCCCGGATCTCGAACCACACCACCGCGTCGAGGCTACGGCCCTCGCGCGCGAGCCACCGGTCGAGGGCGTCCGCCTGCGGCAGCGTGCGCGGGTACCCGTCGAGGATGAACCCGCCGGCGGTATCGGGCTCCGCCAGCCGGATCTGGACGATCTCGTCCACGATCTCGTCGGGAACCAGGTCGCCCTCCTGCATGTAGGCGAACGCCCGGCGCCCCACCTCGGTGTCGTCGCGGACCCCCTGCCGGAGAATGTCCCCCGTGGAGATGTGCGGGAGGCCATGACGCTCGTGGAAGATCTCCGCCTGCGTCCCCTTGCCTGCGCCCGGGGGGCCCATGACGATCAGGTCCATGCGGCCCCGGTCACTTCATAAAGCCTTCGTAGTGCCGCATCAACACGTAGGCCTCGATCTGCTTCATCGTCTCCAGCGCGACGCCGACGACGATCAGCAGGGATGTCCCGGTGAGATACAACGTGAGCTGGCCGGTGAAGCGCGACAGGAAGATCGGCCCCACGGCGATCAACCCCAGAAACACGGCGCCGACCAGGGTCAGGCGCTCCAGGATCCGCGTGAGGTAGTCGGTCGTCGGCCTCCCCGGACGGATGCCCGGGATGAACCCGCCGTACTTCTTGATGTTGTCCGAGACGTCCTCGGGGTCGAAGCTGACCGCGGTGTAGAAGTACGTGAATCCGATGATGAGCGCGAAGTACAGCAACCCGCCCAAGGCCCCGTTCAGGTTCAGCAGATTCCCGACCGTCTGGACCCACGGGACGCGCGAGAACTGGGCGATCGTCGACGGGAACTGCATCACCGAGATCGCGAAGATGATCGGGATGACCCCGGACGACGCGATCCGGATCGGCAGGTGCGTCGTCTGCCCGCCGACCATCCGCCGTCCGACGATGCGTTTTGCGTACTGGATCGGAATCTTGCGGGCGGCCTGCGTCACGAGCACGACCGCCACGATGCTGACCAGGATGACGGCGATGTCCGCGAGCGCCCGGAAGATCGACGACTCGCCGACGTGGACCAGCCCGATCGTTTGCGAGAGCTGGTTCGGCAACCGCGAGCAGATGCCGGCGAAGATGATCAGCGAGACGCCGTTCCCGATCCCGTACTCGGTCATGATCGAGCCCATCCAGGTCAGGACCATCGTGCCGGCGACCAGGGTGGTGAGAATCTCCGCGTAGATGAGCGGGCGCGGGTTGGTGATCGCGCCCAGGTTGTGGATCAGGATCGTCTGCCCCAACCCCTGGACCGCGGCCAGCGCCACCGAGAGGTACAAGGTCCACTGCCC
Organism: bacterium; assembly: GCA_035632615.1. Taxonomy (GTDB): domain Bacteria; phylum Sysuimicrobiota; class Sysuimicrobiia; order Sysuimicrobiales; family Segetimicrobiaceae; genus JAJPIA01. The sequence goes on from DASQGM010000119.1 coordinate 15,921, forward strand.
AATCTTGCGCCGGCCGGCCTCCCCCTCCTCGCGGTGGATCTCCTTCAACCGCGGGAACACGACCTCGAGCAGGCTGAAGATGATCGACGCCGTGATGTAGGGGAACACGCCGAGCGCGAACAGCGCGAACCGCGACAACGCTCCGCCCACGAACAGGTCGATGAACCCAAACACGTTCCCCTGCTGGGAGAAGAGGCTCTGAAGCCGGGCTACGTCGACGCCGGGCACCGGGATGTGCGACCCCAGCCGGAACAGCGCGAGCATCCCGATGGTAAACAGGAACTTCCGCCGGAGATCCGGGATCCGGATGATGTTGGCCAGACCGGGAATCATCCGATCACCTCGGCGCGGCCCCCCGCCGCCTCGATCTGCCGGCGGGCCGATGCGCTGAACGCGTGCGCGTGGACGACCAGCGCGTGGTCGAGCTCGCCCTCGCCCAGGATCTTGACCTGCTTCGCCCGCAGCAGATTCGCCTGGCGGAGCGTCTCGGGCGTCACCTCACTGCCCGCCGGAAACGCGCTCAGGCGTCCGATGTTCACCTCGCCCATCCGAACGCGAGGCCCCCCGCCGACGTGGTTGCTGCCCGCTCCGCGGATGCCCCGGCGGTACGGCATGCGCTTGATCAGCGGGAGCTGTCCGCCCTCGAACCCCGGCCGGGTCTGCCCTCCGGACCGCGCCTTCTGTCCCTTGTGGCCGCGCCCAGCGGTGTTGCCGCTGCCGGACGAGTGCCCCCGGCCGATCCGGCGCCCCGACCGGCGCGCGCCCCGCGCCGGCTTGAGTTTACTGATGCTTGCCATCCGCCACCTCTTCCACCGCCACCAAATGTTCCACCTTGCGGAGCGCGCCCCGCAACGCCGGGGTCAGGGTGTGCACGCGCGCCGCCCCGATGCGCCGCAGGCCGAGCGCCCACACGGTGCGCCGCTGCGTCTGCGTGTGCCCGATCAGGCTCCGGCGCAGTGTGACCCGCACCTTCATCGCTACGCCGTCTGCCACCGCTCCGCCCTCCGTCCGATCAGGTCCGCCACGGACTTGTGCCGCATCTGCGCGACCTCCTCCGGGCGCCGCACGTCCAGCATGCCCTTCAGGGTCGCGCGCGCCTGGTTGATCGGGTTGTTGCTGCCGAGCGACTTCGTGAGAATGTCGCGCACCCCGGCGGCCTCCAGGACGGCCCGCACCGGGCCGCCCGCGATGACGCCCGTGCCCTTGGCCGCGGGCCGCAGCATCACCCGCGCCGCCCCGTACTCCGACACGATCTCGTGCGGGATGGTCGTGCCGGTCAGCGCCACCTGCATGAGGTGCTTCTTCGCGTCCTCGGTCCCCTTGCGGATCGCGTCCGGCACCTCGCCGGCCTTGCCGAGCCCCACCCCCACGTGGCCGTGCTCGTCCCCGACGACGACGAGCGCGCTGAAGTTGAACCGCTTCGCGCCCTTGGTCACCTTGGCGACCCGATTGATCCAGATCGCCTTCTCCGACGTCAGGTTCACGGCATCCGGGTTGACGCGCCGGTGCAGGTACTCCAGGTCGGCCGGTTTGTGGGCTGGAGGCGCCTCGACCTTTCGGGCCTTGCCCCTCGCCTTCTTGCCCTTGATCCCCTTGCCCTTCGTCCGTGGCATCCAAGCCTCCTCGCGTGCCGGGACCTCCCGGCTAGAACTCCAGCCCGCCCTCGCGGGCGCCCTCCGCGACCGCACGCACCCGGCCGTGGTAGAGGTACCCGCCCCGGTCGAACACGACCCGGCGCACGCCGCGCTCCTGCGCGCGCCGTGCGATCAGCTGCCCGACGATCTTGCACGCCGCCGACTTGTTCGCGGCCTCCGCCTGGGCGCGGATCTCGGGATCGAGCGTCGACGCGGTCGCGAGCGTCCGCCCTTCCCCGTCGTCGACGATCTGGACGTACATGTGCGCGAGGCTGCGAAACACCGACAGCCGCGGGCGGTCGGTCGTGCCTCTGACCCCCCGCCGGATCCGCAGATGCCGGCGCTGCCGCGGCTCGTTGCGATCTTTGCGCTTGATCATTCCTCCACCCCTGTCGCCCCCGACAACATCACGGTGCTCGAGTCCCGCGGGCGCCCTGGTGCGGCGCCACCCCGGCGCGCTACCCCTTCGCCCCGCCGACGGCCTTACCCGCCTTGCCCGCCTTGCGGCGCACCCGCTCTCCGAGGTACCGGATTCCCTTGCCCTTGTACGGGTCCGGCTCCCGGAGCGCGCGGATGCTCGCGGCCATCTGGCCGACCTGTTCCTTGTCGATGCCGCCGACGACGATCCGGTTCGGCTGCGGCGCGTCCAGCGTCACCCCGGCCGGCGGCTTGATCTCCACGGGGTGTGAGAACCCCACCTGCAGCGCCAGCGCCGCGCCCTGCTTTTGGGCGCGGTACCCGACCCCCTGGATCTCCAACTCCACCCGGTAGCCCTGGGTGACCCCGTGCACCATGTTCGCGACGAGGGCGCGCGTCAGGCCGTGCAGGGCGCGGTGGAACTTGTCGTCGCTGTGCCGGGACACCAGCACCCGATTGTCAGCGACGGCGACCGCGATGTCGGGGTGCACCACGCGCGCCAGCTTGCCCTTCGGTCCGGACACGTTGACCGTCCCGTCCGTGACCTTGACCTCGACCCCCTGCGGGATCGGAATCGGCATTCTGCCTACACGGGACATCTTCGGCTCCTCCCCCGCGCTACCAGACGAAGCACAGTACTTCGCCGCCGACGCCGGCCTTGCGGGCGTCACGGTCCGTCATCACGCCGCGCGAGGTGGAGAGGATCGCGACCCCCAGCCCCCCGCGGATGCGCGGCACATCCGCGCGGCGCGCGTAGATGCGGAGGCCCGGCCGGCTGACGCGCTTGAGGCCCGTGATGATCCCCTGCTTGCGCTCGCCGTACCGCAGCTGGATCCGGATCGCCTCCGGCGTCGTCTTCTCGGCATGGAAGTCCGCGATGAACCCTTCCGCCTTGAGGATCTTCACGATCTCCATCTTCATCCGCGACGCCGGGATCACGACCGAGTCGTGCCGGGCGATCATGGCGTTGCGGATCCGCGTGAGCATGTCCGCGATCGGATCGGTAATGACTCCCACTCCCGTCACCTCACCAGCTCGCCTTGACGACGCCGGGAATCTCGCCCCGATGGGCCAGCGTGCGCAGGCAGATCCGGCAGAGCCCGAACTTCCGGAACACCGCCCGCGGCCGGCCGCAGTTCCGGCAGCGGCTGTATCGGCGCACCTTGAACTTCGGCGTCTTCCGCCACTTGATAAGCAAGGCCTTCTTCGGCATCTACCCGGCCCCCCCGACCTGCGCGGTCTCGCGCATCGGCAATCCCATGAGACGCAGCAACTCTCGCGCCTCCTCGTCGGTCCGCGCGGTCGTTGCGATCGAGATGTCCATGCCGCGGATCTTGTCCACCTTGTCGTACTCGATCTCCGGGAAGATCAGCTGCTCCCGCAGGCCGATGTTCATCCCGCCCCGCCCGTCCAGCGACCGACTGGACAGGCCCTTGAAGTCCTTGATGCGGGGCAGGCTGATGTTGAAGAGCTTGTCGAGGAACTCGTACATCCGCTCACCGCGCAGCGTGACCTTGCACCCGATCGGGTTGCCGGCGCGCAGCTTAAACGCGGCGATCGACCGGCGGGCGCGCGTGATCACCGGCCGCTGCCCGCTGATCAGGGTGAGCTCCTCCACCGCCTTGTCGAGATGCCGCTGGTCCTGCAGGGCGTCCGCCACGCGCATGTTGATGACGACCTTCTCGACCTTCGGCACCTGCATCGGGTTCGTGTACCCGAACCGCTGCCGGAGTCCGCTGGCCACCTCGGTCTTGTACTTCTCACGCAACCGTGCCATCATGCACCTCGATCAGCCACTACGCCTTGTCGATCTGCTCGCCGCAATGGCGGCAGATGCGCACCGTCGTGCCGTCCTCGAGCCGCTGGTGCCCGAACCGGACCGCGCGCCCGCACCGCGTACACACGAGCATCGCCTTGCCGGCCGGGAACGGCATCTCTTTCGCCACGATCCCGCCCGCCGGCATCCGCTCGGTCGGTTTGCTGTGGCGCTTCGCGACCATCACGCCCTCGACGATGATCCGCCCCTCGGTGGGGATCACGCGCAGCACTTTGCCGCGCTTGCCCCGGTACTTCCCGTGGGTTACCTCGACGGTGTCGCCCCGCCGCACGTGCACCGCAGTGCGCGCCCCGCCCATCACAGCACCTCCGGGGCCAGGGAAATGATCTTCATAAACTGCTTCTCGCGGAGCTCTCGCGCGACCGGGCCGAAGATCCGCGTGCCGCGGGGGTTGTTCTGGTCGCTGATCAGCACCGCGGCGTTGTCGTCGAACCGGATTGCCGAGCCATCCGGCCGCCGGGTGGGCCGAGTCGTCCGCACGACGACCGCGCGCACGACCTCGCCCTTCTTGACCGGGCTGTTCGGGATCGCCTGCTTGACCGTCGCGACGATCACATCGCCGATGCCGGCGTACCGCCGCCGCGATCCCCCCTTGACGCGGATGCACATGATCTCGCGCGCGCCGGTGTTGTCCGCGACCCTGAGCCGTGTATAGTTCTGAATCATCGCCTGCCCCCGTGACCCCTGTGGCCTACCCGCGGTCCCGCGTCAGCGGGCGCGCTCCAGTACCTGGACGACCCGCCACCGCTTGTCCTTGCTCAGCGGACGCGTCTCCGAGATCAGCACCTTGTCGCCGACGTGCGCCTCGCCCTGCTCGTCGTGCGCCTTGAACCGGCGGCTCTGCCGGACGATCTTCTTGTACAGCGGATGCCGGCCCCGCCGCACGATCTCGACGACCACCGTCTTCTGCATCTTGTCGCTGACGACGAGACCGATCTGCGTCTTCCGCATGCTCCGCGTGCGGATCCCCACGCCGCCCGCCTGCCCCAGCTCTTCCGCCATCACGCCCTCCCCCCGGCCGCCTCGCGCTCGCGCAGCGCGGTCAGCAGCCGCGCGGCGGTCCGCCGTACCCGCGGCACCCGGGCCGGGTTCTGCAGCTTGCCCGACGCCCGCTGCAGGCGCAGCGTGAACAGCTCCTGCCGCGCCTCCTGCAACTGCTTCTGAATCTCCGCCACCGTCAGGTCACGGAGCGACGCGGACGTCATGCCTGAACCCCTCCCCCGACCGCCGCCCGGTCCCCGAGCTCTTCACGCTGGACGAACCGCGTGCGGATCGGCAGCTTGTGGCCGGCGAGGGTCATCGCCTCCCGGGCCACGCTCTCGGTCACGCCGGCAAGCTCGAACAGCAGCCGGCCGGGCTTGATGACGACCACCCACAGCTCCGGGTTGCCCTTGCCGCTCCCCATGCGAGTCTCGGCCGGCTTCTTCGTCACCGGTTTGTCCGGGAACACGCGGATCCAGAGCTTACCGCCTCGCTTGATGAAGCGCGTGATCGCCCGGCGGGACGCCTCGATCTGCTGGCTCGTGATGTTCCCCCGGCCCAGCGCCTGGAGCCCGAACTCGCCGAACGCCACGGAGGCGCCGGCGTGCGCGTCGCCCCGCATCCGTCCCCGCTGGGCTTTACGAAACTTGACCCTCTTGGGCATCAGCATGCGCGTCCTGCCTCCTCTGCACATTCACCCGCGGGAGCCGCGACGGCAACACGGTCGTGTCACCCCGGCCCCGGATCTCTCCGGGCCGGCGCCGCTCCGGCAACACGTCCCCGCGGTAGATCCACACCTTGACCCCGATGCGCCCGTACGTCGTCAGCGCTTCCGCGACGCCGAAGTCGATATCCGCCCGCAGCGTGTGGAGGGGCACCCGGCCGTCGCGGTACCACTCGTACCGGGCGATCTCGGCGCCGGCGAGCCGGCCGGCGCACGCGATCCGGATCCCCTTCGCCCCGCTCCGGAGACTGCGGGCGACGGCCTGCTTCATCGCCCGCCGGTACGCGATCCGCCGCTCGAGCTGGCTCGCGACGTTTTGCGCCACCAGCGCCGCCTCGAGCTCGGCCCGCCGGATCTCCTGGACGTTGAGCTGGATCTGCTTGCCCGTCAGCGCCTCGAGCTCTTTCTTCAGAGCGTCGATCCCCGTACCGCCGCGCCCGATGATGATCCCGGGACGGGCCGAGTGGATCGTGATACGCACCCGGTTCGCCGCCCGCTCGACCTCGATGCGGGAGATCCCTGCGCGCCCGAGCTTCTTCTTAATGTGCCGGCGCAGCGTTTGGTCTTCCTGGATGAGGTCGGGAAAGTTCTTCTCGGCGTACCACTTGGACTCCCAATCCTTGATGATCCCGAGCCTCAACCCGATCGGATGGATCTTCTGCCCCACGACGCGCCTCCCTTATGCGACCCATCCCGCCAGACGGCCGAACCGCGCCGTCCGCCGGGAGCCCCGGGCGCACTGCTGACCGTTACTCACCGTCCGCCACGACCACGGTGATATGACTGCTTCGCTTCTTCAGCACGTCCGCACGCCCCCGCGCCCGCGCCTGCATCCGGCGGACGCTCGGCCCGCCGTCCACGTACGCTCGGGCGACCCGCAGCGTGTCCCGATCGAGCTCGAGGTTGTGCTCCGCGTTGGCCGTCGCGGACATCACGACCTTCTCCACCGCCCGCGCGGCGCGGTTCGGCGTGAACCGAAGGACCGCCAGCGCATCGTCGACGCCCTTGCCTTTGATCAACGCCATCACCGGCCGGACCTTGGTCGGCGAGATCCGCACGTGCCGCGCCACCGCCTTGGCTTCCATCCTCCGCCCTCCTACGACGCCGCGGCGGGCGCCGACGGCGCCGGCGCCGCAGGCTTCACGGACGTCGTCTTCTCAACCCTGGCGCCGTGGCTTTTGAACGTCCGTGTCGCCGCGAACTCGCCGAGCTTGTGCCCGACCATGTTCTCGGTGACGTACACCGGGACGTGCTTCCGCCCATCGTACACCGCGATGGTGTGCCCCACCATCTCCGGCACGACCGTCGAGCGCCGGGACCACGTCCGGATCACGCGGCGCTCCCGCGTCTTGTTGAGCGTCTGAACCTTCGCCAACAAGTGCGCGTCGACGAACGGGCCCTTCTTTACCGATCGGCCCATCTACCCCGCCTCCCCATCCGGCGTGCGTCGGGCGTCCGTCCCCGGCCCACGGCTACTTTCTCCGCTTCACGATGAACTTGTCGCTCGGCTTCGTCTTGCGCGTCTTGAACCCGAGCGTCGGCTTGCCCCAGGGCGTCACCGGCCCCGGCATCCCGATCGGCGACTTGCCTTCGCCCCCGCCGTGCGGGTGGCTGCTGGGATCCATGACCACCCCGCGCACCGACGGGCGCCACCCCATCCAGCGCGACCGGCCGGCCTTGCCGACGCTGATCGACTCGTGCTCGAGGTTCCCGACCTGACCGATCGTCGCCCGGCAGTCGATGTGGATCATCCGGACCTCGCCCGAGGGCAGCCGGATCTGAGCGTAGTCCCCTTCTTTGGCCATCAGCTGCGCGGAGCTGCCCGCGCTCCGCACGAGCTGGCCGCCCCGCCCGATCTGCAACTCCACGTTGTGCACGGTCGACCCCACCGGGATCGCCCGCAGCGGCAGCGCGTTCCCGGGCTTGATCTCCGCCTCCGGTCCGGACGCGACGACGTCGCCGACACCCAGCCCGACCGGCGCCAGGATGTACCGCTTCTCCCCGTCGGCGTAGTGCACCAGGGCGATCCGCGCCGACCGGTTCGGGTCGTACTCGATGCCGGCGACCCGCGCGGCGACCCCGTCCTTGTTGCGCTTGAAGTCGATGACGCGGTAAGCGCGCTTGTGCCCGCCGCCTCGGTGACGCACGGTCACCTTGCCCTGGGCGTTGCGGCCGGCGTGCGACGACAACGGCGTCACGAGCGCGCGCTCCGGCGTCGTTTTCGTGATCTCGTCGAAGGTGGGCCCGGTCTTGAACCGCTGCCCCGGCGTCACCGGCTTGAACTTTTTGATGCCCATGCTCTAGGCCTCCGCTCGCCGACGTCTTGCGCATCCACCGCGGGCTGCGTCCCGCCGTCCCGTCACGTCAGCTTCTCGAGGTCGATCTTGTCCCCGCCCGCCAGCGTCACGATCGCCTTCCGGTAGCCGGCCTCGTGATAGTAATGCTGGCCGCGCCGCCGCTGGCGGCCGCGGATGCGGATCACGTTCACCTTGGTCACGTGGACCTGGAACAACCGCTCGACCGCGTCCCGGATCACCGGTTTGGGCGACCCGCCGTCCACCTCGAACGTGTACTTGTTGATTGTGGTCCCGCGCATGCTCTTCTCGGTGACGATCGGCCGCCGGATCACCTCGCGCGGGTCGTTCATGACGCGAGCACCTCCGAGATCCGGTCCAACGCGTCCCGGGTGATGAGGAGCCAGTCCGACGTAAGAATCGTGTGTACGTTCAGGCTCGACGCCGGCAGCACCCACAGCCCCGGCAGATTCGCCGCGGACCGGGCCACGACCGCGTCGGGGGCCGCCGTCACGAGCAGCACCTTCCCCTCGGCGTTGACCGCGCGCAGCAGCCGGGCCAGCACGCTCGTCTTCGGTTGTTCGAGGTCGAGCCGCTCCAGCACGGCGACCCGCCCCTCGGCCGCCTTGGCCGACAGCGCGGACCGCATCGCCAGGCGCCGGACCTTCTTCGGCACGCTGTACGCGTAGTTGCGCGGGTGCGGCCCGAATGCGATGCCGCCGCCGACGAACACCGGCGCCCCGCGCCCGCCGTGCCGCGCCCGCCCCGTCCCCTTCTGGCGGTAGATCTTGCGCGTGCTCCGGTCCACCTCGCCGCGTGTCAGCGTGGAGTGGGTGCCCCGCCGGCGTCCGGCGAGCTGCCAGGTGACCACCTCGTGCAGGACCGCCGTGTGCGGCGTCAGGTCAAAGACGCCGGCGGCGAGCTCCACCTCGCCGATCCGCTTACCGCCCGCATCGTACACCGTCGCCGTGCTCATGCGCGTGCTCCTCCGACCCCGCGGACCAGCACGATCGATCCCCGCGGCCCAGGCACCGCGCCCCGGATCAACAGGACGTTGCGCTCCAGATCCACCGAGACGACGCGCAGCCCCCGGATCGTCGTCCGCGCGCCGCCGAGACGCCCGGGCATCCGCTTGCCCTTGAAGACCCGGGCGATGCTGCTGGACCCGATGCTGCCGACCGCGCGGTGCATCAAGCTGTTGCCGTGCGAGTCCCGCTGGCCGCCGAAGTTGTGCCGCTTCATCGCTCCGGCGAACCCCTTGCCCTTGCTCACGCCGACGATGTCCACCCGGTCGCCGCCGTTGAACACGTCCGCCCGGAGCGCCTGCCCGACCTCAAACGTCTCATCCTTCGAGGTCCGGACCTCCCGGATCACGCGGGTGGGCTGCAGGCCCCGCTTGGTGAACACGCCCTTGTACGGCTTGTTCGCGCGGCCCTCTTTGACCGCGCCGAACCCGAGCTGCACCGCCGCGTACCCCTCGCGCTCGGGTGTGCGCAGGCCCACGACGACGCAGGGGCCGGCCTCGACGATCGTCACCGGCACCATGTTGCCTGCCTCGTCGAAGATCTGAGTCATACCGAGCTTCTTTCCTAGGATGGCCGGCATCGCAACCCACTCCTCACTACGGCAATTTCAGGTTACAGCTTGATCTCGATGTCCACACCCGCGGGCAGGTCGAGGTGCATCAACGCGTCCACCGTCTTCGGGGTCGGCTCGAGAATGTCGATCAGACGCTTGTGCGTCCGCAACTCGAAGTGCTCCATGGACTCCTTGTCGATGTGCGGTGAGCGGATGACGCAGTACACGTTCCGATCCGTCGGCAGCGGCACAGGCCCAGAAATGCGGGCGCCCGTCCGCCTGACCGTGTCCACGATCTTCTCCGCGGACTGATCGAGGACTTTGTGGTCATACGCCTTGAGCTTGATCCGGATCTTTTGTGCCATCCCCCGCTCCTTAGCCCCCGC
>DASQGM010000120.1:0-4376 GCA_035632615.1 bacterium
AGCTCCCCCAGCTACAGCGCCCCGGCGCTCGCGTACATGACGCGGCCGGGCGCCTGGTAGTCGGCGCCGAAGTTGACGAACGCCCCGATCGTCTTCGCCTGACCGATCCGACCGGCGATCACGCGCTCGTTCAGGCCGTTCTGCATCGACACCACGTAGCTGTCGGGACCGAGGAACGGAACGACCGGCTCGAGCGCGCCAGCGGTGTGCTGAGCCTTGACCGACAGCAGCACGGCCTCGGGCGCGCGGCCGCCGAGCGCGTTCCCGAGGCCGGCGGGCGTCACCGCGGGCACGCGCACGCGAAACTCCTCCGCCCCCTCGATGAGGAGGCCGTCGCGCGCGATCGCCTCCACGTGTTCCGCGACGCTGTCCACGAACAACACATCGTGCCCCGCCCGCGCGAGGTGCGCGCCGATCGTCCCGCCGATTGCACCCGCTCCGACCACCGTGAAGTGCATCGATCGCCCCCCTACCAGCCGATCGCGTAGCCGTTCCGGCGTGGGTCGGCCGCACCCGCGAGCCACCCGGAGCCGGCATCGACCAGGATCCCCTGCACGCCGCCGACGCGCATCGACCACGCGCCGAGCGGTTCGACCGTGTAGCCGCGCGCGGCCATCGCGTCACGCGTGACGTCGGGCAGCCGCGCCTCCATGCGAACGCCGGTGGCGGGGAGTGGATCGCCGACGTCGTCCACCCATCGGAACCGCGGCGCGGCGATCGCGTCCTGGAGATTCAACCCGAAGTCGATGAGGTTCACCAGCACCTGCACGGTCGTGACGAGGATCCCGTACGAGCCGGGCGTCCCGACGGTCCCCCAGAACCGCCCGTCCCGGAACAGATGCACCGGGGCAATCGGCCACTCGTGCATCTTACCGGGCGCGATCGCGTTCGGATGGCCCGGCGTCATCGAAAACCAGTGCAACGCGTTGTTGAGACACACGCCCGTACCCGGCACGACGACCCCGCTGCCGAAGCCGCTGCCGAGGCTGTGTGTGATGTTCACGGCGAGACCGCTCGCATCCGCGGCCGCGAGGTGCGTCGTGGACGCGCCGGTGCCGGCGGCGCCTCCCGCCGCGATCTGCCCGCCAGCGCGCGGCGCCGTCCGGAGCCGCTGCGCGACCTGGGCCCGGAGGTCGTCGACGTGCGCCGCGGACAGCACGCGGTCCACCGCGGGCGGGACCCGGTCCGGGTCGCCCACGTAGCGGTCGGTATCCACCCGCGCGAGCCGCGCCGCCTCCGCGATCAGCCCGATGTGATCGGGCCCGAGATGCGTCGTGCTGCCCACCTCGAATCCGTCGAGGATCCTGAGGGTCTCCAGAACCTGCACGGCGCTCGTCGGCGGGGGTGACGTGTACACGGTGACACCGCGGTACGCGGCCTCGATCGGGGCCACCCACTTGAGCGTGCCCGGGTAGGCGCGGAGGTCGGCCGCGGTGATGAGGCCGCCGCGCTCGCGCATGAGGCGGTCGACCTGCGCGCCGAGCGGGCCGTCGTACAGGTACCCGGCGCCCTGCGCAGCGATCGCCCGGAACGTGGCGGCGAGATCCGGCTGCCGGAGCAGCGCGCCGACCTCCGGCACGCGCCCCGCGTGCAGGTACGCCGCGGCGCCCTCGGGCGTGAGGCGCTGGTACAGCTCCTGAAACTCCACCTGGTCGAACGGCGTGAACGGGATTCCGTGCTCCGCGTACTCGATCGCCGGCTCGAGGACCCGTGCCAGCGGCATCGTCCCGTAGTCCGCGAGCACGCGCGCCCAGCCCGCGAGGTTGCCGGGCACGGCCGGCGCCACGTAGCCTGCATCGGGCGGCGCTCCTGTCCCAAACCGCTCCGGGGTCGCGCCCGACGGCGCGCGGCCGAGGAACTCGAGCACCCGCGGGGGCGCGCCCGGCGGGGTCAGGACCAGGGTGCCGCACCCCGCAAGCCCGGACATGTACGGTTCCACAACCCCGATCGCCGCGGCGGAGGCGACCACCGCGTCCACGGCGTTGCCGCCCTGCGCCAGCATGCGCACGCCCGCGAGCGTCGCGAGTGGATTCGCGGTCGCCACCATCCCGCGCCGGCCGTACGCAATCGGCCGGAGCCCAAACCGCGTCGCATACGTTTCATGCGGCATCACGCCACCTCCACCACGGAGCCTGGGTGAGACGAAAGGACGACTCGAGCGCGTCGGTGCAGAATCGGTAGGTAGATCTTTGGGCCCGCGGAGTGGATCTCCTGCCGGGGCGTTACGGCGCGAGAGAAGCGCACTGGGGACGGCCTGATTGGCCGTCCCCAGCGTGCGTATCCTATCCGGTGGTCGAGTTAACGAAGCACGCGGACATTTGCCGCCTGCGGACCCTTCCGCCCCTCGGACTCCTCGTACTCGACCTTGTCGCCCTCGTTCAGCGACTTGTAGCCGTCAGCCTGGATCGCGCTGAAATGCACGAACAAGTCCTTGCCACCGTTATCGGGGGTGATGAAACCGTACCCCTTCTCAGAACTGAACCACTTCACCGTACCCGCTGCCATACTGTCCCACCTTGTACCCAGTGCTACCAACCGACTTTGCAGCCTGCTGATGCGAAATTATTATGCCACACGCAGGGCGCGAAAGTAAAGATTGAATCGACGCGGTTGAATCGCGGGTGCGACCGCTCGACCCGAATGTCGGCGGTCACGACAGCCCGGTGTGCGCCTGAGCCGAGGGTGCGTCGCCGGGGGCTTCCACGATCGCGACGAGCAGGTCCCGAGCGGGCTCCCCACCCCGCCGACCGGTCACCTCCACGGCCGTGCTCTCGTAGTGCGAGAGGCGCTGCGCGGCGTCGCGAACCGCGCGGACCGTCGCCCGGATCCAGACGGTTTCCCCATCGGGACGTCGGACGTGCAGTTCCGTCGCCACCGTGTCCCCGCCGTCCTCGAGCGCGCCGAGCGCGCGGGCCAACTGGCGGGGGTCGACGCAGAGGTCATTCACGTTGGCGACCAGCATCGCCTCGCGACGTGCGAAACCGAACATCGCCACCGCGGCGGGGTTGGCGTCCAGGATCTGCCCTTCCGCGGACGTGCGCACCAGGGCGACAGGAGCGTCGTCGAAGAGGCTCCGGTTCCGGCGCTCGGACTCGCGGAGTGCCTGCGCGGCGCGCTCGCGTTCGGCGACCCGGTCGAGCAGAACGGCGTTCTCGGTGGCGATCTCAAACACCCGATCCGCGCGGTGTTTCAGAGCTCCCACCAGCAACGCCGTCACCGAGGTCGTGCCCCCCCACGCGATCGCGCGCCGGAGGTTGTCGGCAGTGTAAACGAACAGGTGATCGGGACTCGAGAAGACGGCGAGAAAGTAGAAGGACCCGGCAGCGGCGGCGATCAGTGCCGCACGCAACCCGCCGACGAACCCCGAACACACCACGAACAGGAGCACGATCGGGCCGGAAACGACAAGCAGGCCCCGACCGAACCAGGCCAGGGCCATTGAGGCGGCCACGGCCAGCAGCAACCCACCGATCTGTGGCCAGACCGGCACCTTTGCGGACTTCCGGTACCGTTGAATTATGCTCATGCTCCGAACGACGCCGCGACCCCGCAGTCCCGAGCCGCGGATCATTTCAACAGCAACAGTTCCCCGAAACGCGGCCTTCTAGACTCCGCGGGCGGCCCCGCCGTTATACGCTCCTTACACACGCCCGGTACGCTGGCCGCGACACGCTTTACCACGGAGGTCGCGAATGCGCATCTCGCTGGTCGTGGCCGTACTTGCGGGCGCCGTCGCCCTTGCCGCTTCGTCGGCGGTGGCGTTCAACGGCGCCCCCCCCAGCTTCGCCGGCGGTGGCCCCTGGTTCAACACCGACGACCGCCCGTTGACCCTCGATGGCCTCCGCGGCAAGGTCGTCGGCGTGGAGATGTGGACGGCCGGGTGCATCAACTGCTTGGACGTGTTGCCGCACCTGCGACAGTGGAACGCCCGCTACCACGATCGCGGATTCGTGCTCGTCGGCGTCCACACGCCGGAGTTCGAGCACGAGCGCGCGGTGCCATACGTCCGCGACGCGATCGCGCGCCTGGGGATCGCCTACCCGGTCGTGATGGACAACGACTACCGGATCTGGAACTCCTACCACAACAACTACTGGCCGACGCTCTACCTGCTCGACAAGCACGGACGCGTCCGGTACACGCACATCGGCGAAGGGGCGTACGAGGAAACGGAGCAGATGATCAGCCGGCTGCTGGCTGAACCGGACGGGCGCTAGAGCAGCGGCCGAATCGGAACGACCTGCAGGATCCAGCTGTTGAGCCGGTAGACCCAGTCGAACAGCAGGGCGGTCCCCATCACGACGAGGAACACGCCGCTCGCCACCTCCAGCGCGTGCGCGTACCGGCGCGCCGCGCGAAACACGCGCGTGGCCGCC
>DASQGM010000121.1:0-4217 GCA_035632615.1 bacterium
TGCGTGCCGGGCGCCCAGAACACCGTCCCCGCGATCGCCGGGCTTCTGGCCACCGCACGCGCCCACGGGATGCCGGTTCTCTACACGCAGGACTGGCACGAGCCGGACGATCCTGAGGCGGCGTTGTGGGGCCCGCACGCCGAGGCAGGCACGTGGGGTGCCGAGATCGTCCCGGAGCTCGCGCCCCGGCCGGGCGAGCTCGTCGTGCGGAAGGTGCGCTACGACGGATTCTACGGGACCCCGCTCGAGCACGAGCTCCACCGGCGTCGGATCGACACGCTCATCATCGTCGGCACGGTGAGTAACATCTGCGTGCTGCACACGGCGGGTAGCGCCGCGCTGCGGTGGTTTCGCGTGATCGTGCCGGTGGACGCGGTGTCGGCGCTCACGGAGTTCGACCAGCACGCGACGCTCCGGCAGATCGCGTTTCTCTATCGCGGCACGCTGGTCCCGAGCGAGGGGATCGCCGTGCGCGCCCGTTGAGCGGCGTCTTTGGGCGCCCCGGCTGTGCTATCATGGGGGCTGTTCACAGCCCCGCGCGGGCGGATAGAGGGGGGGTCAGACGTGCTCAGAATCCGCAGGGCGTCCACCGCCACAGGGACGGCGAAACCTCAGGGGCCACACGCCGACCGGCAACGCGCGCTGAGCCGTTCCGCCAGGCTGCTCAAGACCCAGGGACGCACGATCCCGTGGAAGCACGCCGCGGTGTACGGGGCCATCGTGCTCGTCGTCGCGATCGTCATCGCGTTGTGGGACCACGCGTACGAGGCCCGGCAGGCGGCGCTGTTCCAGCCTCCGCCGCCGTCGGTGGTGGCGAAGAACCTGGTCGAGGACATCGTGGGCCCCAACACGGTCAAGAGCGCGTCCCTGGATCAAAAGACCGGGACGCTCGAGATGACCGTGCAGGACGTGCTGATCAAGCCCGGCCAGTCTCCCGACGAGCAGCGGAAGAACGTGGCCGCCGAGGGCACCCTCGCGATTCAGTTCATCCAGGGCAAGATGCCGATGAAGGCGATCACGCTGCACATCGTCAACGGCACCCGGGCGCTCGCGACCGTGACCCTCAAGCCTGGGGCGAAGGCCCCGACGACACAGTTCGCCTCGGCGTTGCAGTAGGCCGCCGTCAGAACGCGTACACGGCCCGCACACTCACCGCAACCGACACCGTGCCGGGGAGCACCGGCGTAGGGACCGCGGCCGCGGCGAACCGTGGCGCAACGGTCTGTCCGATCTGCTCGATCCGGACCAAGTGGATCGGGCCCACGCCCGCGGCGGAGGCCAACGTCGTGGCCGTGGCCTGCGCGTTCTGCACGGCCAGCTGGAGCGCACGCGTCCGCTCGTTCGACGGATCGCGCAGGCCGAACGACAACCCCTCGACCTCGTTGGCGCCCGCGCCAACCGCGGCGTCCACGACGCGGCCGGTGAGCCCGAGGTCGTCCACGGTGACCGTGATCCGGTTCGTCGCCGCGTAGCCGGTGATCGGGCTGGTGCTCTGTCCGGAGGCCCGTTGGGGCGCGAGTTCCACGCCGCTTGTGCGCATCCGCTCCTTTGGGATGCCGAGCGCCATGATCCGGCGGATCACCTGGTCCATCGCGGCGTTGTTGGCGTTCTGCGCGTCCTGGGCCGTCTGACGGACCGTCTGTACTCCCAACGTGATGGTCGCCTGATCCGGCGCCGTGTCGACCGAGCCCTCTCCCGTGACGACGATGACGCGCGTTCCGCCGCCTCCCATCATGGGCGCCCCCTGGGCCTGAGACACCGGGGGCGTCGCGGCCAGCAGGGCCAACACCCCCACGATTCCTAGCACGGTGGAGCTCCTCGCGAACGATCGCATTCGTCTCCTCCTCGTCGAGCGTCTGAGCCCGGAGCCACATGTGTCGGCCGGCTGCGGGCGGTGGCCGTGGGCCGCATCGTAAACGCGGCGGGGGAGCCGAAGGTTCCCGCCAAGCCGATCGCTTCTCCGCGCGCGGTGGGCGGCGCGGGAGGGAAGGTCCGGCGCCGGCACGAAGCAGCGTGTCGGCGTCCAGACCCCTGTCGATCTCATCCCGGGATGGAGGGATTCATGTTCGCGCTGAACTTCTACTCCGCGGTGTTCGCGCACGCGCTGCGCGACGGGAGCAAGACCCTGACGATCCGCCTGGGCGACAAGCGCGACAAATACCAGGCCGGGCAGCTCGTCTGGGTGACCGTCGGCCAGCGCTACGGCACACGCCAGCGGATCTTCACGGCGGTGATCGATCGGGTGGAGACCAAGCTCCTCCGTGACGTGTCGCCCCGGGAGATCGAGCGCGACAATCCGGCGACCCGGGAGCACGCGGAACTGACCGAGTTCCTCTCGAAGATCTATGCCCGGCGGGTCGGACAGGAGGACCTCGTCACCGTCATCCACTTCTCGCGCGTGACCGACGCGCGCGACGACTAGCCCCGCCGTTCCGCATCGCTTGCCCCGGATCCACGCCGCGCATGTCACCCCAGCACGATCACGGCGCTCCACCGGCCCCGATTCCCTGCGGCGCCGCGGTCCTCGAATTCGGCCGGCGGACGCTCGTGGCGGCCATCATCAACATGTCGCCCGACTCGTTCGCCGGAGACGGTCTCGCCGGTGACCCCGGTGCGGCGGAAGCCCGCGGCCACGCTTGGCGCGAGGCCGGCGCGGATGTGCTCGACGTGGGCGGGCGGTCGACGCGTCCAGGCGCGCCGCCGGTGGCCGTGGAAGATGAGCTCCGGCTGACGATTCCCGCGGTGCGCCGGCTGGCGTCCGTGGGCCTGCCCATCAGCGTGGACACGTTCTCCGCCGCGGTCGCGACGGCCGCGCTCGACGCGGGCGCTTGCATGATCAACGATGTCACCGCGCTCCGCGGCGACCCCGCGATGGCGCCGCTCGCGGCCCGCGCGGGCGTTCCCGTCGTCCTGATGGATTGGGATGACCGGCGGGACGCCGCCGACGTCGTCGCCGAGACCGCGCGGTTTCTCCGGGAGCGCATGGCCGCGGCGGTGGCGCAAGGGATCGAGGAGCGCCGGCTCATCGTGGATCCCGGGTACGGGTTCGGCCTGACGCTGCGGCAGAACATGGAGCTGCTCCGCCGCCTCGGCGAGCTGCGCGCGCTCGGCCGCCCGGTGCTGATCGGAACGTCGCGCAAGGGGAGCATCGGAAAGGTGTTGAACCTTCCGGTTCATGATCGCCTGGAGGGCACGGCGGCGACCGTGGCCGTCGCGATCGCCCACGGCGCCGACATTGTGCGCGTGCACGACGTCCGGGCGATGGTCCGCGTCGCCCGGATGACCGACGCGATCGTGCGGGGCGTGCCCGAGACGGCGCCGCCGGAGGGGCCCGCGTGAGTGAACGGATCGTGCTCGCGGAGATGGCGTTCTACGCCCACCACGGCGTGCTCCCGGAAGAGCAGGCGGAGGGCCAGGTCTTCATCGTGGACCTCATGGTCGACGTCGACCTCCACCGGGCCGGCCACACCGACGATCTGGCCGATACGCTCGACTATCGGGACCTCTACGCGCGGGTGCGCGACGCGATGGCCGGCGGGCCGTACCGGCTCCTCGAGGCCGCGGCGGAAGCCGTGGCGCACCGGATCTTGGAGATCGAGCGGGTGCGGGGCGTGACCGTGCGCGTCCGGAAGCCGCACGTGCGGCTCGGCGGCCCGCTCGCCTACGCCGCCGTCGAGATCGAGCGTCGACGAGCATGATCGACGCGGCTCGACGCGCCTGGGTGCGTCGAGCGGTTTGGCTCGAGGTGGGCTCGATCTTCTGGATGCTCGCCGAGGGCGGCGTCGCCGTGGCCGCCGGCGCCGCGGCCGGCTCGCTGGCGCTCATGGCGTTCGGGTTGGACAGTCTGATCGAGCTGTGTTCGGCGTCGGTCGTGTTGTGGCGGCTTTGGGTCGAGGAGATCGCGGGCCCGGTGGACGGGGCCGCGGAGCTGGTGGAGGACGCCGAGCACCGGGCCGCTCGGTTTGTCGCGCTGAGTCTCGGCGCGCTCGCGCTCTACATCCTGATCGGCGCCGGCCGCGCGCTCGTCGTCGGGGCGGCGCCCCGGTCGAGCGTGTGGGGGGTGGTGGTGGCGAGCGCGGCCGCCGTCGCCATGCCGGCGCTGTGGGCCGTCAAGGCGCGGACGGCGACCGAGATCGGCAGCGGGGCGCTGCGCGAGGACGGCGTGAGCAACCTGGCATGCGGCGCGATGGCGTTGGTGTTGCTCGGCGGGCTCGTGG
>DASQGM010000122.1:0-14363 GCA_035632615.1 bacterium
CCTCGTAACCGCGGGGCAGCATGCGAACGAGACATCCGGGGTCGTGGGCGCGCTGCGCGCGGCGCGCCGCCTCGCGGGGACACCCGGCGCGCACTTCGCGCTGATCCCGTCGGAGAATCCGGACGGCTACGCGCTGCACCGCCTGCTCTGCGCGGAGCACCCGCGGCACATGCACCACGCGGCCCGCTACACCGCGCTCGGCGACGACCTGCAATCGCGGTCGCACGAGCCCCTGTACGAGAAGGCGGCCCGGCTGGAGGCCCTGCGCCTCAGCGGCGCCGCGTTGCACATCAACCTGCACGGATATCCGGCGCACGAGTGGACGCGCCCCATGTCGGGGTATCTCCCGCGCGGGTTCGACCGGTGGACGGTGCCCAAGGGGTTCTATCTGATCCTGCGTCACCATCGCGCCTGGGCCGACCGCGCGACGGCCTTCCTGGCCCAACTCACGGAGCGGCTCGGGGCCATCCCGGGCCTCGCCGCCTTCAATCGTACCCAGCTCGAGACCTACCGCGTCCACGCCGGCGAGCTGCCCTCTCCGGTCTATCACGACGTGCCCTGCCAGGTCGTCGAGGACGAACAGGCGCCGACGCCGCTCACGCTGATCACGGAGTTTCCCGATGAGACGATCTACGGAGACCTGTTTATCTTCGCGCACACGGTGCAGATGGAGACGGTGCTGGCCGCGGAAGAGATCCACGCGGCGTTGGAACCGGCGCGCGGGTAATGTGACCAGGGCGCGCGCGGCGCCGGGACCGCGCCCGGGCTACGCCACCTGCACGATCATCTCGATCTCCACCGCGATGTCGAACGGCAGCACGGCCATGCCGACCGCGGAACGCGCGTGGCGGCCGCGGTCGCCGAACAGCTCGACGAGCAGGTCCGACGCGCCGTTGATCACCTCGGGCTGCTGGAGGAAGTCCGGCGTGCTGTTGACCATCCCCAGCAGCTTGACGACGCGCTTCACGCGGTCCAAGTCGCCGATCGCGGCGCGGAGTGACGCGAGCGCGTTCAGCATCACGAGCCTGGCGGCATCGTACCCCTCGGCAACCGAGAAGTCCCGGCCGAGCTTGCCGCGGTATGTGAGCTTGCCGTCTTTGACGGGGCCGTGGCCGGAGACGAAGACCAAGTCACCGACCTGGACGGCGCCGACGTAGTTCGCGACCGACGCCGGGGCGGGGGGCAGCGCGAGCCCTATCGCCGTGAGCCTCTGCTCGACCTGTGACACGGTGTCCTCCCCTACGTGTGATGTGGACGACGCATCGAACGTGTGGGTTCGTTCGACGCGGGGCGCGCGAACAACTCCCAATCGCCTCCCCCCGGCGGTGTCCGCGCGGGCCACGGGGCGAGGAGCGCCGTCCGCCGCGAAGGAACGCGCCGTGTCGAATGGAGAACCTCGATTTCCGAGGGCCGCGGGCCACTCAAGGAGGTTTCCGTGGACGCTGATCTGTGCTTCCTGCCGGCGACCGTCCTCGCCGAGCAGATCGCCCAACGCAGGGTGTCGCCCGTCGAGATCGTGACGGCGCTGCTCGACCGCATCGACCGGTACAACGGCACGCTGCACAGCTACATCACGGTCTGCCGGGAGTCGGCCCTCGCGGACGCGCGCGAGGCCGAACGCGAGATCGCCGCGGGTCGCCGCCGCGGGCCGCTGCACGGCCTCCCGATCTCCCACAAGGACATCGTCTTCACGCGCGGGGTACGGACCACGTGCCACTCGAAGACGATGCTCGACTTCGTGCCGGAGACGGACGCGACGGCCGTGCGCCGGCTCGCGGACGCGGGGATGATCCTGCTCGGCAAGACCAATACCACGGAGTTCGCGATCGGCACGATGGACATCTTCGGCACCGCCCGGACCCCCTGGAACACGACGCACTACTCGGGCGGCTCCAGCGGCGGCGCGGGGAACGCTCTCGCCGCCGGTCTCGCGGTCGTCGCGACGGGATCGGACACGGGCGGCTCGATCCGCATTCCGGGCGCCTTGTGCGGGGTCGCCGGCGTCAAACCGACGTACGGCCGGGTCAGCCGCCACGGCGTGTTCCCGCTCAGCTTCAGCATGGACCATGTAGGCCCGATGTGCAGGACCGTCGGCGACTGCGCGCTGGTGCTCCGGGTGCTGGCGGGCCGGGATCCCCACGATCCGACCTCGTCCCCGGCGCCGGTCCCCGACTACACGGCCGAACTCGGCCGCGGCGTGAACGGCCTCCGGCTGGGGATCCCCCGGCAGCACTTTTACGAACAGCTCGACCCCGAGGTCGATCGGACGGTGCGCGCGGCGCTGCGGCAGCTCGAGGCCCTCGGCGCGACGCCGGTCCCGGTGGATCTCCCGCGGGCAACGGAGATCGGGTTCGTCGGCTGGGCGCTGCTCGTCGCGGAGGCGTACGGCGCGCACGCGGGGCTCCTGCGAAAGCGGTACGCGGACTACGGCCTCCGGGCCCGCCAGCGCATCGCCGCGGGCGCGTTTCTCACCGCCGCCGAATACCAGCAGGCCGCGCAGATCCGCGGGGTGTGGGCCCGCGAGGTGAACGCCGTGTTGGGCCGCGTGGACGCGATCGTCACCCCGACGCTGCCGTTCGCGGGGATCCCGGTCGAGGTCCAGAACAGCAAGCCGCCCGAGACGACCTGGGGCACCATCGCGTTCAACCTGACCGGCCACCCCGCCCTCACCCTCCCGTGCGGCTTCACCGCGGCCGGACTCCCCGTCGGCCTGCAGCTGGTCGGCAGGGCGTTCGATGAGGGCATGCTGTTCCGAATCGGCCACGCCTACGAGCAGTCGACGGAGTGGCACACACGGCGCCCGACACTGGAGGTGCGCACATGACGGCGTTCACGAAAGAGTGGCTCAACGCCGAGGCCAAAGCGCAGGGGCTCGCCCTGACCGACGCGGACGCCGAGGCCATCTATCAGCGGCTCACGCTCGTGAAGGCCGCGCTGGCCGCGCAGCGGACGGAGGCGACCGAGACGCTCGAGCCGCCGTACCAGTTTGTGATCCCGGCGGAGTAGCGTGCGAGCGGCGCTCAACGCAGAAGTTTCTCGTCGAAGGGCAGATTCGTCAGCAATCGGCACCCGGTGTCCGTGATCACCACGGTGTCTTCGAGCTCGACTCCTCCGACGGACAAGTCGTCGTACGTGTACAGGGAGGGCTCGAGGTTGATCACCATCCCTGGTTCGAGCGGGACATCGACGCCGGGCCCCACGAGAGGCTCCCCGTGCAATCCGAACCCGAGCTGGTGGCCGCTGGCCCAGCGCTGTCCGTACTTCTCCAGGCCGGCGTCGCGGATCACGGCCCGCACGACCCGGTCGACGTCCGAGCACAGCGCGCCGGGTTTGGCCGCGGCGATCGCCTGCTTCAAGGCGTCGTGCGCCGCGCGGTAGATCTGTCGCTGCCGCGGGGTCGGATCTCCCACGATCAGGGTCCGCGCAAAATCGCCGGTGTACCCGCGGTGGACGCATCCGAAGTCGAGGATCACCATCTCGCCAGACGCGATCCGGCGGGTCGTGGCCACGCGCTCCCAGATCGCCGCGTTCGCGCCCGAGGCCACGACCGGGATGAACGGATTCATCTCCGACCCGAGCATGCGCATCCGGTACTCCCCAGCCGCGGACACTTCGATCTCGGTCTTGCCGGGCGCGACCACGGCGGCGGCCGCCGCCGTGCCTTCCTGCGCGATCTTCAGCGCCTGCTCGATCAACTCGACTTCCAGCGGATGCTTGACGGCCGACAAGTCCACCCATACCCCGGCGGCGTCCACCAGTTCCAGGCGCGGCAGCCGTTCGCGTAGATCCTGGTACATGAACTGCGGCATCAGATCGAACCCGACCCGCCCGGCCGTCAACCCATAGTCTGTCAGGATCGCCGCCAGCGCGGGCGGCCACTCGTGCAACCCCGGCAGACGCCTCGCGTCGGTCACCCGGCTGCGCATCGCCACCCGCCGCTCTTCCCCCGCGACCGTGAAGCCGAGGACCGGATCTCTCCCGAGCGGGACCAGCGCCGCATACTCGATGTCGAGAAACGGCCGATAGCCCTTCGCGTAGAACTCCGTCACGTATCGCACCGCGTCGTGTTTGAGCAGCAGCAACGCGTCGAGCCCTCTGCGGCGAAGCGCGTCCTGCACCTTGCGCATCTTCGCGCGATGCACGCCGTCCCCGCAATAGAAGAGAGGCTCCTGTACGATCTGAGTCACGCCCAGCCCTCCGCCGCCGTCCCGTCGTTGATCGGTCCGTCCCCGACTTCGCCGGTGCGCCCGACGCGGCCTGTGGGCGGCGCCGCGACCCTCGACACGAACGAAGCGTCGCCCGAACGCGCGCGATCCACCCGCCATCAGGAGTCGGTGGCCCGCAACGCGAACTCATGACCCGACCCCGGGTGCACGAAGGAGACGGAGATGCGGCGGTGTTTCGCCCTCGCGACGGCGTGCTGGCTGGTGATCTGCGGTGTTCCCGACCGGAGCAGCGCGCAACCCCTCGTCGACCTCGTCACCCGGGTGACGCCGTCGGTCGCGTTCGTGCTCGCGAAGGACCGGGACGGGAAACCGATGAGCGGCGGGAGCGCCTTCGTGATCGCGCCGGGCGTGCTGCTGACCGCCCTGCACGTCGTGCAGCAGGCGACCGAGGTCTCCGTGCAGCTGCCGGGTGCCGCGGCGCTCGCCGCGGAAGTCGTCGGGATCGACATCGACCACGACATCGCGCTGCTCCACGCCGCCGGCCTGCCCGCGGGCGCCACCCCGCTCGCGCTCGGGGATTCCACCGCCGTCCAGCTCGGGCAGGCGATCGCGGTGGTCGGCTATCCGCTCTCGTCGCCCGATCACCCGACCGTGACGGTGACGCAGGGGATCGTCAGCGCGCTCCGCACCCAGGAAGGCATGCTGCAGATCGACGCCGCGATCAACCCGGGCGCCAGCGGGGGGCCCGTGCTGACGGCCGACGGCCGGGTGATCGGCATCGTCGATGCCTCGCTGCGCGGTGCCCAGAGCTTCAACTTCGCCGTTCCGATCGATCTCGCCAAGCCGCTCGTGCAGCGCGCGCCGACCCTCGGCCGGTTGCCGCTGCCGCTCACGTCATCGAAGGAGGTGACACTCGGGCACTCGGGGAGCGGCATCGCCCCGGGGACGCACGAGGAACGGGAAGGGAGTGCGTGCGTCGACCCGCCGCCCCGCGCCGCCGTCCTCGCGGAGGTGCGGGTCGAGATGGACGTCCAGCGACCGCTGCACATGCTCGCCTGGCTGTCCTGGGAGCGCGGCATCCCGCCCGAGGACCCGAACAAGTTCGCGCAGATCGACGACACGGTGCCGCGCCAGCTGATCAGGCCGTTGACGATGGAGGCTCCGCCCGCCACCGTCTGTCTCAACTATCTCGCGTACAACAACGACGGAGGAGGCGCGAACCGGACGTTCAGCGTCAGCTACACGCTCGTCTACCGGGTCTTCGACGTACCTTCCACCACCGCCGTGTCGCACTGAGCGCCCGACGCCGCGGGCGTGGTCACGAACCGCCCGGTCGCCCCGCGGCGATCTGGTCGCACCGGGTCTGAAGCAGCGCACGGGCGGATTGGATCCGCTCCCGCGCCCCTGCCGCCCACCGTTCCGTGTCGTCCAGCTCCCGGCCGATCGCCGCGAGCTCCGCGTCGATTTTCTCCGGCGCCGGTCCGCCGACACTCGTCCGCGTGATGACGAACGCGCGCGGGTCGAGCAGCGCCTGCAGCTCCGCGGTCTCGAACGCCGCCGGCCGTCCGAGCACGTCACCGGTCACGGCGCGCATCAACTCTTCCGTCCACGTCCGCGGATCGGGCGCGCGGCGCACCATCGCCGACACGACGGTGTGCGCCTGGCGCTGCGACGTCCCGTACCGGCGCACCATCGCGTCCATCAGCTCCGTCGCGGTCGCCCCGGACGCCACGATCTCCTCCGGGGCGGCGCCCGGGCCGATCGTCATGGACATGAGCGCGAGATCGAGGACGCGCGCGACGTCGGCCGCGTCGTCGAGCGTGCGCCAGAGGTCGGCCTGGAGCTCCGACGTCGCCCGGTTGTCGTCCTCGAACGGGGTCGCGGCCACGCCCGCGATCTCGCCGGCCAGCACGCCAGCCGCGCGCGCGGCGCGCGCGCGCAGGTGCTCGACGAAGACCAGGTTGCGCTTCTGCGGCATCATGCTGCTGATCTGGACGAACCCCGGATCGATCGTCACCAGCGGCCGGGGGCCGGTGCCCCACGCCTCGACCATGGCCAGCAGCCGGCTGGCGCCGCCGAGCGCCACGCCGCACGCCGCGAGCGCCACGAGCGCGTAGTCGGCGCCCACGACGGCGTCGTACGTGTTCTCGACGAGCCCGTCGAACCCCAGGAGGCGTGCGATGTCGCGGCGGTCGAACGTGAAACCGGTCCCCGCCAGCGCGCAGGCGCCGAGCGGAGACCGGTTCACCTGATCGTACGCGAGCCGGAACCGCGCGAGATCGCGGAGCACCGTCTCGGCGTACCCGGCCAGCACGTGCCCTACGGTGGTCGGCTGCGCCGGCTGGCCGTGGGTGCGCGCGAGGACGAGCACGTCGCGGCCGTCGCGTGCGCGCGTCGCGGCCGCCCGTCCGAGCGCGAGCGTCGCGTCCACGGTCGCGAGGAGCCTGCCGCGCACGATCATCCGAAAGGCGCCGGCATCGAGATCGTTCCGGCTGCGGGCCAGCTGAAGATTGCCCGCGACGTCCGCGCCAAGCCGCCCGGCGAGCGCCCGCTCCAGGAAGAAGTACACGTCCTCGACGTCGGGATCGTATTCGAGCGAGGCGGGCGGGACCCCAGCGAGGACCTCCAGCCCGTGGAGGAGCCGCGCCGCCTGATCTTGCGTGAGCACGCCGCCCGAGGCGAGCGTGACCACATGCGCGCGGCTCGCCTCGATCAGGACGGGGTAGAGGTCGGCCTTCCAAGCGTCGAAGATCGGCTTGAGCACAGCCGTGCGATAGCGGTCCCTGAGATCCCGGCTTCCGGACACCCCTTCGCTCACGACTCCGTCCTCCAGGGCGGGGCGGCCACGTTCCGGGCGGCCCGACCGCATGCACACGTTCTCCGGGGCCCAGGCACCCCCTGCGCCCTCCCGCTAGGCGCCCTCGCGACCCCCGGCCGTCCCCGCGGGGAGCGCCGCCGTGTCCCCCGCGGCGGCGCGGCCGGCGTCGTTCGTCCCCCGCGTCAGCCCGGGGCCCGGCTCGAACACGAGCGCCCGCGCGACCGCGCCCATCACGGTCCCCTGATCGCCCAGCTGGGCCCGGACGATCGCCGGCCCACCCGGCAGCGCCGCGGCGACGTGCGCGCGAATGCGATCGAGCAAGAGATCGGACGACCGCATCACGCCTCCGCCGAGCACGATCACGTCCGGGTCGAGGAGCGCGCCGATGTTCGCAACCGCGACCGCGAGCGCGTCCGCGGTCGCGGCCACGACCTCGCGCGCATCCGCGTCCCCGTCGCGAGCCGCGGCGAATACGTGAAGCGCCGAGATCGCCTCGGGTACGCCGGCGAGCTCCACGATCCGGCGTCCGCCGCCGCGGGCCACGACCTCGCGCGCCCGCCGGGCGATGCCCGGACCCGCCGCGAACGTCTCCAGGCACCCAAACTCCCGGAACGTGGTGCCGACGTATCGCCGGTCGAACACGGTGAAGCCCACCTCGCCCGCGGCCTCGCGGTGTCCCCGGTAGAGCTCGCCCTCGAGAATGACGCCTGCGCCGATGCCGGTGCCGATCACCATGCACACCGCGCTTCGCGTTCCCTGCGCGGCGCCGAACCAGAACTCGCCGAGCGCGATCATGTTGGCGTCGTTCTCCACCAACGCGGGCGCACCGAAGCGGGCTTCGAGCTCGGCGGCGAGCGGGAGGTCACGCCAGCCGACCGCAGGCGCATGGACGACCACGCCGCCGCGCGTCACCCCCGGCACCCCGACACCGATCGCCCTCACGCGGGCCGACGGGATCCCGCCCGCGTCAACGAGCGTTCGCACCACGTCGTACAGCCGTTGCTCCGCGAGCGACGATCCGTCCACGGCGATCGGGACATTGACGGTGTGGACGACCTGCCCGCTGAGATCGGCGATCGCTCCCGCCAGGTGGCTGCCGCCGATATCCACCCCGATCACATAGCCCGTCGTCGCGTTGAAACGGAGCAGCAGCGGCTTCCGCCCGCCGCTGGACCGCCCCTTGGTCTCGACCGTCACCAAGCCTTCGGCCGCGAGCCCGCGAACCACGCGGAGCACCGTTGGGGCGCTGAGGGTGGTGATACGGACCAGGTCGGCCTGCGAGACCAGCCCGTGCGTCCTGAGCGCGTGGATCACCGCGAGCCGGTTGATCTCTCTGGCGATGGATGTGCTCTTGACAACTGGTCTCATGGATGGATATCTTTCTTATGAATAGAAAGAAAGTACACACAGATCGTACAAGAGGCCGATCGTGAATGTCAAGCCGCAACGTCGGCGCGCAGGTGCGGCGGGAGTACCCGGACAAATCACATGGGCCGGCGAGACGCGACTCGGTCCCGCCCGCGCCTCACGAAACCGCAGCGTCAACGGACCATCGGGGAACGCATGTCTGCTCCAGACAATCAGGGGGTGGCTTCTCATGATTCGGCGTCATCGATCCACGGGGTGGCTGGCCGGGTTCGTGCTCCTGCTCGCGCTCATGGTATCCGCACCGGCCGGCGGGTTGGCGCAGGCCGCCAACGCGCTCATCATCTACACGGCGCGCGACAAGGCGATCTTCGACTACGTCGTCGCGAAGTTCGAGGAGCGGTACCCGGAGTACAAGGGCAACGTCCAGGTGCTGAACATGGGCGCCCAGCAGGTGCTCGAGCGGGTGCGCGCCGAGAAGGCCAACCCTCAGGCGGACATCTGGTGGGGCGGAACGCAGCAGGCGTTTGAGATCGCGGCGCAGGAAGGGCTCCTCGCGTCGACCAAGCCGTCGTTCGCGAGCCAGATCCCGGCCCAGGACAAGGGCGCGAACGGCATGTGGTACGGAGAGATCCTGCTGCCCGAGGTCATCATGTACAATTCCCAGGCGCTCAAGCCCAACGAAGCGCCTCAGGACTGGGACGAGCTGCTCGATCCCAAGTGGAAGGGCAAGATCATCATCCGCGCGGTGGCGCCGTCCGGCACGATGCACACGATCTTCGACTCGATGATCGCGCGCTTCTACAAGCTCGACAACAATCCGAACCGAGGCTACGACTGGCTCCGCAAGCTCGACGCGAACACCAAGTCCTACGCGGCCGACCCGACGGCGCTCTACCTCGCGATCGCCCGCCAGGAGGGCGTCGTGACCGTGTGGGACCTGCAGGACATCCTGATCGAGAAGGAGCAGCAGAAGCTGCCGTTCGACTACGTGATGCCGAAGAGCGGCGCGCCCGTGCTCGTGGACGGCGTCGCCGAGGTGAAGGGCGCGAAGCACGCGCAGGCCGCCGACCGATTCTTGGAGCTGCTGTACACGCCGGAGGTCCGCCTGGCGCTGACCGCAGAGTTCTATCAGATCTCGACGACGCCCATGGGATCGATGCCGCAGCCGGCGTGGCTGAAGACCCTGCACCTCAAGGCGATGGACGTGCCGTGGGGCCTGATCACGGCGCACGACCAGGAGTGGATCCAGTACTGGGATCAGAACATCAAGGGCAAGGGCGGGCGCTAGCCGGCCGGCGACGGCGGCCCACGCGGAAGGAGCGGGCGTCTGCTTAGGGTCGCCGTCGAGCACGTCACGAAAACGTTCCCCGGCGGCACAACCGCCGTGCACGACGCCGACCTGGTCGTCGCCCCGGGCGAGTTCTTCACGCTCCTCGGGCCGTCCGGGTGCGGGAAAACGACGATCCTCAGGATGCTCGCCGGGTTCATCCTGCCCTCGGCCGGCCGGATCCTGTTCGGGGAGCAGGACGTCACGCGCGTACCGCCGAACCGGCGCGGCACCGCGATGGTGTTCCAGAACTACGCGCTGTTTCCTCACTTGAGCGTGTTCGAGAACGTCGCGTTCGGCCTCAGGATCCGGCGCGTCTCCGCGGCGGACCTGCGACGACGGGTCGGCGAGGCGCTGGCGCAGGTGCGCCTCACGCACCTGGAGGGTCGCAGGATCGATCAGCTCTCCGGCGGCCAGCAGCAGCGGGTGGCGCTCGCGCGCGCGCTCGTCGTCCAGCCCAACGTGCTGCTGCTCGACGAACCCCTGTCCAACCTCGACGCCAAGCTGCGCGAGGAGACGCGTGCCGAGATCCGGCGGATCCAAACCGCCGCCGGCATCACGACGGTGTACGTGACCCACGATCAGGCCGAGGCCATGGCGATCTCCGACCGGGTCGCGGTGATGTCCTCCGGCCAGATCCACCAGATCGGCACGCCCCCGGAAGTCTACTACCGTCCGGCGACACGGTTCGTCGCCGAGTTCATCGGCAAGACCAACCTCGTCGAGGGGACCCTCGTCGCGGCGTCGGGAGGGTCCGGTACCGTGGACGCCGGGGACGGCCTGCGGCTCGAGGTCCCGCTCGACGGGCGGCCGGGCCCCGGACCGGCGGCCGGCGCGCAGGTGCTGCTCTCGATCCGTCCGGAGGCGTTTCGTGTGGCCGCGCCCGGCGAGACGCGCAACGTGTTCGCGGGCACGGTGCGCCGCTACGAGTTCGGAGGCGCCTACACCGAGTACACGATCGCCGGCGGCGGGCGCGACTGGACCGTCTGGCTGCCGCGCGAGGGGCTGGACGCCTACGCGGCCGGGATCACGCTCCGGCTGGCGGTCGCCCAGGTCTACGTGGTGGCGTAACGATGGAGCCCGCGGCAAGCCGGCCGGCGCTGCTGCGGGCCGCCTCGCCGTGGATCTCGTACGCCGCGGTCGCGGCGGTCGCCGTAGCGCTGCTCGGCTACGTCGTCCTGCCGCTGCTCGCGACGTTCCGCGAGGGCGTCAGGGGGCCGCACGGACTCACGGCCGAACAATACCGCGCGTTCTTCTCGCTCGCGCACCCGGCCAACCTCGAGTCGCTGCGGACCAGCTTGTGGATCTCGATCCTGAGTGTTCTCACCTGCGGGACGGTCGGGGTCACGCTGGCGTTCCTCCTGAACCGGATCGAGTTCCCCGGACGTCGTGCCCTCGAGATCGTCTCGCTGGTGCCGTTGGCGCTGCCGCCGCTGATCGGCGTCTACACCTTTGTGTTCCTGTACGCCGAGAGCGGCATCGTGCCCCGCGGCCTGCAAGCGATCTTCCACCTCCACGCCGCGCCGTTCGCGCTGCGGGGCCTCGTGGGCGTCGTCGTCGTCCACACGTTCACGATGTACCCGTACTTCTACCTCGCCGCCGCCGCCGCGCTCGCGGGCCTGGATCCGTCGCTCGAGGAGGCCGCCGGCAACCTCGGCGCGGGGCGCTGGCACGTCTGGACGCGCGTGATCCTGCCCCTGCTGACCCCGGCGCTCGTCGCCGGGTCGCTGCTCGTCTTCATGGTCTCGATGGCGTCGTACACGGCGCCGCTGATCTTCGGCGTGGACCGCACGATGACGATGCAGATCTACATCTCGCGGACCAACGGCGACCTGACGCTCGCCTCCGTGCAGGCCACGATCCTCTCGGCGGTCTCGATCGGGTTCCTGGTTGCGATGCGCTGGTATCAGGGGCGGCGCATCTACCGCAGCCTGTCGAAGGGGACCGCCGCGGCGCGCGCCGAGGTCCGGCACCCCATGGCGCGCGCGCTCGTGGTGTCCGCCGCCGCGCTGCTCGTGCTGATCCTGATCGCGCCCATCCTGGTGCTGGTCCTGATCTCGTTCTCGAAGGACGCCACCTGGACGGTCCAAGTCCTCCCGCCGGTGTACACGCTCCAGAACTACACGCGCCTCGTGACCGACCGGCAGACGTGGCTGCCGATCCGCAACAGCCTCGACATGAGCACGCTCTCGACCTTGGGGGACGTGCTGCTGGGCGTCGCCGCGGCGTACGTGATCGCCAGGCTCGCCATCCGGGGCAAGGGTCTGCTGGACATCGCGGTGATGCTGCCGTGGGCGCTCCCCGGCACGGTCGTCGGCATCAACCTGATCACCGCGTTCAACCAGCCGTCGGTGTTCAGCCTGGGGCGGATCCTCGTCGGCACGTTCTGGATCCTGCCGCTGGCGTACTTCGTCCGCGGCCTCCCGCTCGTGTTCCGCTCGACGTCGGCCACGATGGCGCAGCTCGACCCGGCGCTCGAAGAGGCCGCGGCGAACCTGGGCGCCTCGTGGTGGTACGCGTTCAGGCGGGTGACGCTGCCGCTGATCGGCCGGGGTGTGCTCGCCGGGGCGCTGCTCGCGTTTGCGCAGGGCGTCGGCGAGTTCGTCGCGTCGATCTTGATCTACACGCCGGCGAGCCGGCCGCTGTCGGTCGCGATCTACAACGAGCTATACTCGTTCCAGTTCGGCACCGCCGCCGCGTACGGCGTGTTTCAGGTCCTGATCGTGCTCGTCGTGCTCACGATCGTGCGGGGACCGAGTCGAAACGGCACGCTGCCGATGGGCTGAGCCCGCGCGGCGCGACCGGAGGGAGGCACATCACCATGGCCGTCGTGCAAGCGGTCACACACATCCCGGGCGGGCGCCTGGCCGAGTGGGTCGGGCGCGCCGACTTCGCCGTGCTGCCGCTCGGCAGCGTCGAGTGGCACGGGCCGCACCTCGCGCTCGGCACGGACCTGATCCTGACCGAGGGATTCGCCGGGACGCTCGACGGCGAGTACACGGCCGTGGCGTACCCCCCGGTCACGTACGCCGCGTGCCCCGGCAAGACGCGCGGGTACGCGGGCACGGTCCCGATCCGTCCCAGCGTCGCGCTGGACTACCTGTGCGACGTGCTCGACGGGATCCTCCAGGCCGGATTCGTCCGGGTGCTCCTGCTCAACGCCCACGACGCCAACATGTCCATCGCGCGGGCCGCGATGGAGTGGGTTTCGGGCAAGCACACCGCGAGCCTGCTCCTGGTGAACTGGTGGCAGCTCGTCACCCCGGCGGAGACCGACGCGAAGCGCATGTTCGAGCGCCACAGCGGCCGGGGTCACGGCGGTCCGTACGAGACCGCGGCGGCGTGGGCGTTCGCCCACGACGCGGTCGAGCTGGCCCTCGCGCCCGAGATTCCGCCGCGGCCGCCGCTCGCGACCGACCGTCCCTACGTGCTGGTCGAGTCCGCCCCCACGCCCTGGGACGGATACGCCGGGTACGTGCGGCAGGCGTCGCTCGAAAAAGGAGAACAGATCGTGCGGCAGGCCCGCGCCCAACTGGCCACGGTCATCCGCGCCTGGCTGGACGCGCCGCTGCCAGGCGCGCCGACGGACGCGGGCGCCCAGCGCGGCTGACCCGGCGCACGCGGTCGCTCGGACCGGCCGCGCGCCACCGGCCGTGGCCCTGTCGACACCGTCCCGCGACCCGCGCCGAAATCGGCTACGGTTGAGGGCCGCCGGTCATGTCGGTCATGCGCGTCACGGTGACCACCGACTGCGACGATGAGGTGCTTGATCGCGCGCATGTCGGTCACGTCGCCCTCCTCTGCGTCGCCGAGCGTGCCGCCTTCACCGCCGCCTCCTCGAACCGCGCCAGCGCGTCCCGGTTCAACTCGACGCCGAGCCCGGGCGCGTCCGGCAGCTGCACGACACCGTCCACCATCCGCGGCCCCCGGCGGACCAGCTCCCGGCGGAGCGCGGACTCGCACAACTCGTCGGGCAGGAACTCGATGAAGGGGCAGTGGGGCGTCACCGCGGCGAGGTGCGCCGCGGCGGCGATGGAGATCCCGGTCTTCCAGGCGTGCGGCACGATCGCCAGGCCGCGCCGGCCGGCGAGGTCGCAGACGCGCCGCGCCTCCGTCAGGCCGCCGACCCGCCCGACGTCCGGCTGCGCGACCCGGATCCGTCCCCGATCCATGAGCTCGAGGAACTCGAAGCGGGTCGCCAGCCACTCGCCCGCGGCGATCGGGATCGGCTGCTCCCGGCCGACGCGCGCGTAGCCGTCGAGATCGTCCGCCGGCAGCGGGGTCTCGAGGAAGAAGACGTCGTAGTCGGCCCAGCCGCGGATCGCCGACAGGCACGTCTCGGCGTCGGGGAACGCGTACTGCACGTCCACCATGATCGTGAACGCCGGCCCGACCGCCTCGCGCACGGCCGCGATCGGCTCCACCATCCGCGCGTACGGCGCCCGGAGTCCCTTGTGGGCGTAGGGGCCGGCCGGCGTGATCTCGAGCTTCGCCGCGGCGAAGCCGCGACGCTGCGCCTCGCACGCCCACGCGACGACGGACGCGAGGTACGCGTCGAAATCGGAGACGTCGGGCTGCAGCGACGCGTACGGCACGATCGGCGCGGCGCGCACCGGCCCCAGCAGCTCGCGACACGGCTGGCCGAGCGCCTTGCCGCGGAGATCATGCAGCGCGATATCGAGCG
>DASQGM010000123.1:0-8146 GCA_035632615.1 bacterium
TACGGCAACGACAACAGCAGCAACAGCGATTGCCGCTGGCACGTGCCCATGCTCATGGCGCTATGCGAGGGGCCGGTCAGCACGATCAGCAAGATCTGGAATGGCGGCGCCGCGAAGGCCATCCCAGGGACTGGGATCAACTACGGGAGCACCCCGCTCGCCCTCGGAGCGAACTTCTACGACCCTGCGATCGCGCAGCCGCCGATATTCACGTACCTGTTCCAGGGCAACGGCGCGCAAAACGCGTGGGGCTACTTCGCGGCCGCCGATGCCACGCCTGGTGGCCCGTACTTCACCGACCAGGACCTTGCATATCGCTCGACGGCCTACGTCGCATCGACGATGGTCGATGGCGGCAACGACTCGCGCGGCCCGGGCACCCCTCCTCAGCAGTCCTACGAGGTGGTGCGCACGCCCAGCGCGCCCGCGACGGACGGAGGGGACTACCTGCCGTCCGAGATCATCACGGATGTGCTGACGAACACGGTGTACGGGCTAGCGATGTCCTCAAGCGACATCGACTCCACGACTCACCTCAACTACCAGAATTACTGCGGGGCGAACGACTTCTACTTTTCGCCGCTACTCGCATCGCCGTCCGCGACAACGGACTTCATCAATCGTTTGGCGCTCGAGAGCAACACGTGGATCTTCTGGGCCGCGGCGTTTTTCTTCGTGCCACTCGGCGATGAGTCGCTGTCCGGCCGAGGCTTCACGTACACGCCCGACCCGAGCTCCGCGTACACGATCACGAACGACAGCCTGGTGCAGGGCGGCAAGATCAACATCCAGCGCGTCGACGCCATCGACGTCCCCAACCGCATCCGCGCCGACTTCACGGACCGCCACAACGACTACGCCAAGAACACTCTGGAGTGGAAAGAGTCGACGCTTATCAATCAGTTCAAGATTCGCGACGGGTCGTCGGTCAACTTCGAGGACATCTGCGACCCTACCATCTGCGGAATCGCACTCGACCTCCTGGCGAAGCGCCTCGTCTACATCCGCAACCTGTTCACGTTCACGCTGCACGCGCGCTACATCCTCGTGCTGCCGGGGACGGTGCTGACGCTGACGGATCCGGACGTCGGGCTCAACGCGGTCGCCGTGCGGGTCACGAAGGTCGAAGAGAACGAGAAGGGCGACCTGGCGATCACCGCCGAGGAGTTCCCCGGCACGCTCGGGATCGCGCGACCGCCCGCCCAGCAGGCGTGGACGCAGAGTGCCGGGCCAACGGGCGGCGCATCGAGTGGCGGCCTCGGGGGCGGCATCGGGCCGCCGATCGGCCCGGGCTCCGGATCAATCCCGGCGGGAATTCAATTCGTCGAATGGGCGGCTGGCGACGCGCGGTCACTGCCAGCAACGCCCACGTCCTTCCTGCCCATCTACCTCAAAAACATATCGGGCGATCCGCTCACGGCTGGCCTGACGCTCACGAGCGGCAGCGCGAACATAGAGCCTTGGAGCGACAAGCTCGGAACATTGACGGCGACCACGGTCATCAAGAGCAATCCGGGGGACTGCTCGATCATCGTGTTTGACGGAACCGTCTGGCGGTGGATCGAGTGATCGATCCGGAGCGCGCTTACCCGCCGTCCCTGACGGGGTGCGCGTTGGCCACGTTGGCCTGAGGTTTGGCCGAGAGACCGGCGCAGAAATGCAGGTCGCCGGTCGCCGTGCCGGAAATGGTGCCGCCCTCCGGTAGGAGAACGACGCAGCCGCCGTCATCGAGCACGTCGAACTCCGGGATCCCCACGGAGCACATGCCGAACTGCTCCCCAGCGGCCGCGCAGCCGCAGTGCTGACATGCGCAGCCGCCAGCGAATCCGGCGACGCACGCGGGGTCTTGCTCCGCCGCGGAGGCCAGCGACACGGAGCCCTCGCCGCCTGCGACACCAGTCCCTGGCCCCGGCGCCCCCCCGCACCCCGCCATCGCCGCCACGCACGCCCCGACCCCGAGCCACCGCATGGCCCCAGCGTGCGGCGGATTCCGTCCCCGCGCAACGGCTGAACACCCGCGCAAGAGGAGCCTCGATGCCCAAACCGCTGTACCTGCTGGCGATTCTCGCCGTGGCGCTAGTGGCCTGCACGGGCCATGCGCCCCCCGAGCGCGAGGCAGGCGCCCAGAATGCCGCGACCGCGAGCGGCCGTCCCGCGGCGCCACCTGCGCCCGTAGCGACGCTTCCAGACACGGCTAGGCCAGACGGCGGGCGCCCGGTCGCGCGCGCGCTGCCGACGCCGAGGCGAGCGCCACGGGCCACGGTGCCCCCGGACCCGCGGATCGTCGCCTGCACGACGAGCGCGACCGACAAGGCCTCCCTGATGGCCTGCCTCGAGGCGCTGAAGACGGCGCCCCCGCCGATGGCGCAGGATGGCGGTCCCCGCAAGCTCGCCTCCACCCGCCCGCCGATCATCAATCCCGCTTGGAACGTGCCTGACTGGTACCTGTCGAGCTCCGGCAGCAACGACAACACGTGCACGACGTCCGGGGCCCCGTGCAAGACGTGGGGAGAGCTTGTCGCTCGCTGGGAGACCGACCAGCCGATCCTATCCGTGCAGGTCACCGTGCACATCCTGACGGACCTGCCGAACACGCCGGACAACTACGTCCACTGGCGACCGACGATCCTCAACACGGGAATCGCGATCATCGTCGGCTCCCTGACCACCGTCGCGACGAACACGATCTCGGGCCTGACCGCCAAGAACCGCAGCGCCACGGGCGCCTATCCCGCCGGACTGCTGCAGGCCAACCTGGGCGCCGGTCAGGCGCAATACCTGCTCGCCGTCGACACGACCCGCTCGAGCTCGATCGCATGGATCGACTCGCTCTCCGGGTCCACGTCCACGCTCACCCAGCCGCTCGCCGAGAACGTGGGCACGTGGAGCGCCATCCCGGCGGAGTTCGACACCTGGGCCAACGGCGACACGGTGGTGCTCAAGCGGCCGCCCCAGCTTTACCTGTCCACGTTCGACCCGGTCCCTGCCACCTCGGGCAGCTTCTCGGCGGATGACTTCGTGGGCGGCTTCATGGGCAACGTTTGGGTGAAGGACCCAACCGTCACGAGCTTCCCCTCGAGCGTCGTCCTGAGCCGCGTCGTGCAGACCACCGAGACGCGGTTCGACGTGTTCCCGATACAGAGCGGCTCGGTGTCCTTTCACTCGATCGGCAACTACTCGAACGTCGAGTTCGTGCACGGCGCGGCGATGATCCCGGCGTTTGTCTACGGCGGCGCCGCGAACGTCATGACGGTCGCCGGCGGACTCGATGCGGACGTAATCCTGCACGGCCTGGTCGGACTGCTCGCGCAACCGGACGTCACGATCGGCTCGCGTGTTGGGCTGGTCTACTTCGATAACAGCGAAGTCCAGATCAACGGATTGGGCACCATCGGTGCGGCCAACTACGGGACCGCGGCGCTCTACGGGCGGTACACGCTGGAGTTCCAAGAGGGCGCTCACTGGACGTATCTCGGGACCCCATCGACGATCTTCCTGGGCACACCCAGCACGGCCGTCGCCTCGAGATTGGCCATGTTCGTGACGCCGTTCGCGTCGGCCTTCGACACGAGCGTGAGCCCGGGGCAGTGGTACCCGGCGCGCGCTTTCGACGTGTCGCCCCTCGGCACGAGCATCGCGAGCGGGGGCTTTGGCGGGGCGGCATTCGGGGACAGCGGGCAGGTGTTCGCCGCCGACCAGGCGCAGAGCACGGCCGCGCCGGCGGCGTTCCTCAACGCGGGCACGGGGATCTCGCTGTCCGGCTGCACGGCGGGCCCCACCTGCACGATCTCCAGCACCGTGACGGGCGGAGTCTCGAGCGTCACCGGCACGTCGGGCGTGTCCTGCTCCCCGACGACGGGCGCGGTCTCCTGCTCCAACACGGGCGCGACCAGCGTGACCGGCGCGGGCTCGACATCGTGTTCTCCGACCACCGGCGCGGTCACGTGCACGACCACAAACGGCGTGTCGAACGGACTCACCGGCGACACCACGCTGTCCGCCCATCAAATCTTGGTCGGCGAGGGGACGTCTCCGATTGCGACCGTGGGCGGCTGTTCGACGGGGGTCGGCCTCGTGTACGCCTCGGGAGGCTCGAGCGACCCGTCGTGCGGCCCGATCGCGCCCGCTGGTGGCGGCACGGGGCTGGCTACCCTCACCGCGCACGATCTGCTCGTCGGCAATGGGACAGGCAACGTGCTGTTTTTGGCCCCGAGCACGATCGGCAACGTGGCGACATCGAACGGTACGGACTGGATCTCCACGCCGAGCACGAACCTGACCGTACTGTCGCGTATGACGCAAAATATCTCCAGCAACGTATCCATCCCGGCGACCTCGACGGACACACTGCTGGTGACCGACACGATCACCGTCCCGACGGGTGGAGCAAACATCCTTGTCTCAGCCGACTTCCAGGTGAGCAATCCGGACGTGGCGAACGACGACATCAACCTATGCGTGTCGACGAGCGTCAGCGCCTGCACCTCCGCGCTTTTCTCCGATCTGTTTACCGCGCCGCCGAACACGGGCCTGGGCACGGGCAAGGGGTCCCATCACCGAGCCGTGCTCGTGGCCGGCGTATCGGCAGGGACCGCATCCTATTCGGCATACGCGAACTCGAATACGCAGGTATTCCACGTGATCGGGACGGTCACGTTGCAGTTGTCGAACTAGCCACGATTGGAGACCCCCACACCGTGAAGATCCTGGTCATCGAGGACGACCCGCTCGTGCGCGAGTCGATGGAGAGGATGCTCACCCGTGCCGGGCATGAGGTCTGCTGGGCCGCGACGGGCACACGTGGTCTCGCGATGATGCGCGAGGAAAAGCCTGACCTCGTGTTCCTCGACCTCATCCTAGGCGACGACATGAACGGCTGGGAGCTCGCCCGCGACAAGCGCGATGACCCCGAGATCGCGGCCATACCCGCGATCGTCCTCACGGGGCTCGAGCCGCGCGCGGCGCGCATCCGGGGCGAGTTCCACGAGTCGATGCTGTCCGAGATCCTGCTCATCATGAGCAAGCCGCCGGCGCAGGGCGCGATCCTCAAGGCCGTCGAGCATATCGGGGCGCTGAAGAAGCTTTGCGCCTGACCTGACGCGGAACTCCAGCTGACAGCCGCCGCAAGGCCGGCTACCGTGAGGGCTCCTGAACCCCGCTCGCTGCCGCAAGGCTCGGGCGGGGTTCGCCATTTTGTCGACCAATCCGGGGCCGTCACCACGGGCGGACTTTGGGGCGTGGCCGCCGGGCCTGCTCCAATCCGCCCATGCCGCCCCCGACGTCGAACGCCGTGAAGCAGTGGATCTTGTTCGCCCTTACGGTCGCGCTGGCCGTGCTGCCCGAGCTGGCGCAGCTCGAGCCCGGCTGGACCTGGACGGCCCGCGCCTTCGCCGTCGTGACGGTGCTGCTCGGGATCTTCAAGACGGACAGCAAGAAGACCCTGGACGAGCACGCCGAGCTCACGGCGAAGGTGGTGCGCCTGAGCGGCGACCTGGCGGGGGTGCCCTCGACGCGCCCTACCGGGCCGGCTGGCGGTGGCCCTGGCGGCGCCGCGGCGGCGACCCTGATCGCGTTCGGCGTGGCTACCGCGACGCTAGTCTCCGCTGACGCATGCACTCCGGCGCAGCAAGTCGCCACCGAGCACGGCGTCGTGGACCTGCTGATCTGCGTGCTGAATCACTCGACGGAGCCCGTGAATCAGATCGTGACCGACTGCGGGGCGTCGAGCGCCGAGAGCGTGATCGCGATCCTGGACGCCCACCACGCGGCGGAAGCGCGCGAGAAGGCGGCGGCCAAGTGAAATCGGCCGACGCGGTGGAATCGAGCCACATGCCCCCTCGGCCCAGCGCACCGGGCTCGGGTGGCACCGCCCGATTCCAGATTCTTCCCTGGGGGCGCCCGGGCCAACCCGGGCTCAACGTCGGCCTGACTGGAAGGTAGCATGCAAATGCGGTTCGCCCTCTTCGACCTGTCTGGCGGCGCGACCACGGCCGACGGCGCCGCGCTCACGGCCGCGATCCTCGCCCAGATCGCCCACGCCTGCGAAGTGCAACTGAATCTGCACTTTTCGGCCGAGTACGGCGGCAATTTCACCGTGCGCCCCGCGTCGGGCGCCGGCGACCTGCAGACGGGCGAATACCCGTTCGCGATCCTGGCGACCCTCGCCGACGCCCCGGGCGCGATCGCCTACCACTCGACGGACGGCAACGGCATGCCGCTCCTGTTCGACGGGATCACGCTCTCGGACTCGCTGATCGGCCCCGGCAACTCGCTCGCCGTCGCGGTCTCCCACGAGCTCCTCGAGACGGCCCGCGACGAGGGGACGAACGACTGGCTCGACGACGGGCAGGGCTATTCCGTCGCCGCCGAGGTGTGCGATCCGGTCGAGTCGAACAGCTACCCCCTCGAGGGCTGCTTCGTGTCCGACTTCGTCCTGAAGTCCTGGACCGTCCCGGGGCGGCAGGGGCCGTACAACGCCATGGGGCAGCTCGGGCTCGGTGGCGTTGGGCCGCCGGCACCGTTCGCGCTCGCCCCGGGCGGCTACCTGATCCGTCGAACGCAGGGTCAGGGCGAGGCGCAGGTTACGGCGAGCTACGCCAGCCTCGCCACGGGCCTCGTGCTGGCCTCGACGCCCCACCCGGGGACGCGGGCCCACCGGCGGGCCGAGCGGCGCGCCCACGAGGCTTCCAGGGCGAGCAAGCGCGGCTTGCGCGCTGCCTGACCGCCATGCGCCTCTCCCCCGCCGGTCGATCGTTCGTCGAGGGCCAGGAGTCCTTCCTGCCCTTTGTCTACGATGACCACGACGACGCCCCGATCGCGCCGCCGGTCGGCAGCTTCGGGGGCGGCCGTCCAGCCGAGCAGGCGATCGGGTACCCCACGGTGGGATGGGGCCACAAGCTCCGCCCCGGCGAGCAGTACCCCGCGGGCATCACCCGCGAGCAGGGGGACATGCTCTTCGAGCGCGACATGGCGCCCGCCGAAGCCGCGGTGAACGCCCACGTACAGGCGCCGATCTCGCAGAACGCCTTCGACGCGCTGTGCTCGTTCGCCTTCAACTGCGGCCTCACCGCGTTCGCCTGCTCGACACTCGTGCGCCGGATCAACGCGAACGACCCGGACGCCTCCGAGGAGTTCGGGTGGTGGGTCCACGGCCGGGGCGGGGTCGTGCTGCCGATTCTCGTGGCGCGGCGCACCGAGGAGCGGGCGCTGTTCCTGGCACCTGACGCCCCGAGGCCGCATGAAGCACCTCGTCGCCCTCGCCGTCGCGCTCGCGGTCACCGCGTGCCCCGGCCCGATCGCCCCGCTCCGGCCCGGCGACGGGACGCGGGGGCCGACCGGTGAGCGATCCCCCCGAGCCCCCGAAGCTGCCGCGGCCCCCGCCGATGCGCTCGCAGACGCCCAGCGCGCCCGAGCTATGGGACGCCATCACCGAGTCGCACCGCCTGGACTCGAGCCCCCCGGCGGCCGTCTGGCTTCAGCGCCGCGTCGGGTGGCTCGTGCTCCGCTTCGGGCACTGGGTCTTCCGGACCAAGACGGGGTCCGCCTTTTGCGTCGCGGTCGGCGGGGCGCTCTGGGAGCTCGTGCGTCACCTGCCGGCGTGGGTCGACCACCTGCTGAGGACCTCGCCGTGATCGCCCGTCTCGACGATCCGTATTTCGAGGCCGAGTTCCTCACGGAGACGACGGCGCGAGGCCATCGAAAGATCGACACGCTCGCAGGCGCGGACGGCATCTTCTTCTGGTGTCCGTGCGGGTACGCGAAGCGGCCCGAGGTCACCCACGGGGTGATCGTCTCGTTCTCGAATCCCATCGGCGCTCCCGTTGCGCCTCCGGATGCGGGCTCGCGCTCAAGAGGCGGGGGACCGTCGCGCTGGACGATGAGCGGCACTGGGCTCGCGGACCTGACGCTGTCGCCAAGCGTCGACGTCGGGACTCCGTCTTGCTGGCACGGGTGGATCAAGAACGGGGAGATCACTTGACCACGCGGCGCCCGGGCTCGGGCTCGCGGCGCCCCCCGGAGCCGCCCGACGAGCGCCCCACGGACCCCGACATGCGGACGGTGCGCTGCCCGGCGTGCAGGGGCACGGGCTCGGAGCCGACGTCGCCGTTCGTCCCGAGGGCGCCGGGTAAGGTCCCATGCGAGACCT
>DASQGM010000124.1:0-21417 GCA_035632615.1 bacterium
ACCAGCGCGACGGTGCGCAGCGTGGGAATCCGGTCCCGGGGAACCGCGAGCAGGGCGAGCGCGCCCGCGACCGGCAGCCAGAGGACGACGCTCAAGAGGCCGCTCACCACGCCAACCTCACGAGCACGATGATCACGACGCCGAGCGCGGCCAGCAGCAGGTAGGTTTCCTCGCGCCCGGTCTGGGCGTACCGCAGGCCGAGCCCCAGTTGGCGCGAGACCCAGCCGACGAGATTCACGAGGCCGTCGACGACGTACCGGTCGAACGCGCCGGCGAGCCAGACGACCACGGCGCCGGCGCGCACGAACACCCACTCGTACGCGTCGTCGACATAGTACTTGCGCACGAGCAGCACGTACAGCCACCGCAGGTCCTGCTTGAGCCGCTCCGGCGACACGATCCGCCAGCGATAGAGCGCGCCGGCCGCCACCCACCCGGCCACCGCGACGGCGACCGACGCCAGCAGCACGCCGCCGTTGCCGGCCGGGGCCTCGGCCCCCGCGAAGCGGACAAACCGCCCGAACGGATCGCCGAACGCGTCGGCGCCCACCCATCCCAGCACGACCGCGAGCACGCCGAGGATGACGAGCGGCACCGTCATCACCGCCGGGCTCTCATGGGGCGAACCGGCGTGGCCGCCGTGCGCGTCCGCGGCCGCGTCGCCGCCGCGGAACTCCCCGGCGAACGCGTACCAGCAGAGCCGTCCCATGTACAGCGACGTCAAGAACGCGCCGGCCAGGCCGAGCAGCCAGAGCGTGCGGTCGTGCGAGTAGGCCGCGAGGAGGATCGCGTCCTTGCTGAAGAACCCTGCGAACGGCGGGATCCCTGTGAGCGCGAGCGTCGCCGCGACGAACGTCCAGAACGTGATCGGCATCGCGCGGGCGAGCCCGCCCATCCGCTTCATGTCGTTCGTCGCGACGGCGTGGATGATGCTCCCGGCGGCGAGGAACAGCAGCGCCTTGAACACCGCGTGCGTGATCAGGTGGAACATCCCGGCGCTGTACCCGAGCACCCCGAGCCCGAGCATCATGTAGCCGAGCTGGCTCATCGTCGAGTACGCGAGCACGCGCTTGAGGTCGTCCTCCACGACGCCCATCGTCGCCGCCGCAAGCGCGGTGATCCCGCCGACGTACGCCACGATCGTGAGCGCTTCGTGTCCCGGGGACAGCAGGAACAGCGGGTACGCCCGCGCCACGAGGTACACGCCCGCGGCCACCATCGTCGCGGCGTGGATCAGCGCGCTGACCGGCGTCGGGCCCTCCATCGCGTCCGGCAGCCACACGTGCAGCGGCACCTGCGCGGACTTGCCGACCGCGCCCCCGAACACGAGCAACGCCGCCAGGGTGAGGAACGGCCCCCCGAGGCTCCCCGCCCCGATCGCGTGAAAGATGTCGTCGAACCTTAGCGATCCGGTGCGGAGGTAGAGCATCAGGATGCCGATCATCATCGAAAAATCGCCGATCCGCGTCACGACAAACGCCTTCAGCGCCGCGCGCGCCGCGGCCGGACGCTCGAACCAAAACCCGATCAGGAGGTAGGAGCACAGGCCGACGAGCTCCCACCCCACGTAGATGAACAGCAGGTTGTCGGCGAGGACCAGGAACAGCATCGAGAACTGGAACAGCGACAGATACGAGAAGAACCGGGGGTACCGCGGATCACCCGCCATGTAGCCGACCGAGTAGATCGTGATCAACGAGGCGACGCACCCGACCATCGCGAGCATCACCGCGCTC
Source organism: bacterium (assembly GCA_035632615.1). GTDB lineage: Bacteria > Sysuimicrobiota > Sysuimicrobiia > Sysuimicrobiales > Segetimicrobiaceae > JAJPIA01. The sequence continues at coordinate 1,737 of DASQGM010000124.1, forward strand.
AGGGGGTCCACGACGAAGCCCACCACGAGCGGGCGGCCCGCGGCGATCCACGTGAACGTCAGGTCGGCCCGCGCGCCCGCGGCCGCCTCGGCCAGCACCGCGAGGCCGCCGAGCGCGGCGAGGACGATCCCGGCGATCGAGACGTAGGCTCCGCGGCCGGGCAGGCGCTCCCCCCAGAACGTCAGCGCGACGAACGCGGCGAGCGGGAGCAGCGGGATGATCCAGACGGCGGCGGTCACCGGCGCCACGCTACCACTTCATGAGGCTCAGATCGTCGACGTAGGTGGTCTCGAAGCGGCGGTACGCGGCCAGGATCAGCGCCAGGCCGACCGCGGCCTCGCACGCGGCCAGCGTGATGACGATCAGCGCGAAGATCTGGCCCTGCATCGCCCCGGGCGCGGCGTACTTGTTGAACGCGACGAGGTTGATGTTCGCGGCGTTCAGCATCAGCTCGATCCCCATGAGCATCGCCACCGCGTTGCGGCGGGACAGCACGGCGTACAGCCCCAGGCCGAACAGGAGCGCGCTGAGCACGAGATAGTGTGTCAGCGTGATCATGCGCCGTCTTCCTTCCTGGCGATCATGATCGCGCCGACCAGCGTCACCAGCAGCACGACCGACGTCCCCTCGAACAGCAGCAGATTCGGGCCGAGAAAGCTCTGCCCGATCGCGCCCGGCGTGTACGACGGAAGCGTCCCCGCCCCGTGCGCCCACGGCGTGCGGCCGGCGAGCGCGATGAACAGCGCCGCGACGGCCGCCGAGACCGCCGCGGCGATCGGGCCCTGCTCGTTTCGCTGCCGGACGCGCAGCCCCGTGCCGCCCTCGGTGAGCATGATCACGAACAGGATCAGCACGGTGATCCCGCCGGCGTAGATCAGCACCTGGATGCCGGCCAGGAACTCCGCGTCCAGCAGGATGTAGACGCCGGTCACGCCGAGCAGCGCGGGGATCAGGGCGACCGCGCTGTGCACGAGGTTCGGGCTCGTCACGACGACGATCCCCGAGGCGAGGGTGATCGCCGCGAGCACGTAGAACGCGATCGCTTCCCCGGTCATCGATGCGCGACCGTCACGAAGTAGGCCGTCACGACGAGGTTCAGCAGCGCTACCGGGATCAGGACCTTCCAGGAGAAGCCGAGCAGCTGGTCGATGCGGAAGCGCGGATACGTCCACCGCACCCACATGAACACGAAGATCAACGCGTACAGCTTGATCAGGAACCAGACGACCGACGGCAGCCCGGGTCCGTGCCATCCGCCGAGAAACAGGGTCACGGCGAGCGCGGCCATGGCGAACATCTCGCCGTACTCGCCGAGCTGAAAGAGCGCGAAGCGCATCCCGGTGTACTCCGAGAAGTACCCCGCCACCAGCTCGCTCTCGGCCTCGACGAGGTCGAACGGCGCGCGGTTCACCTCCGCGGTCGCGGCCGTCAGGAAGATCAGGAACGAGACCGGCTGCGACACGACGAACCACAGGTGGGTCTGCATGTTCACGATCGTCACCGTGGACAGCGAGCCGGCGAGCAAGGAGATCGTGATCAGCACGAGGCCGATCGGGATCTCGTAGCTCACCATCTGCGCGGCCGAGCGCAGGCCGCCCAGCAGCGCGTACTTGTTGTTCGATCCCCACCCGGCCATGAGAATCCCGACGACGATCAGGGACGAGGTCGCCGCGAAGTAGAGCACCCCGATGTTGAGATCCCGGAAGATCAGCGGCCCCCAGCGCGTCGTGCCGAACGGCAGGACGACATAATCCAACAGCGCCGCCAGCGGCACGATCACCACCGCGCTCGCGAAGATCGCGGGGTCCGCGTTCTGCGGCACGATGTACTCCTTTTGGAGGAGCTTGATCGTGTCGGCCACCGTCTGCAGCAGGCCGCGGGGGCCGACGTGCGTCGGCCCGATGCGGCTCTGGATCCAGCCGCTGATCTTGCGCTCGAGCAGGACCCCGAGCATCGCCGCGACCACGGCCACGCCGCTGAAGATGACGATCGTCCCGACGACGGCGCGCAGGGCCTCGAGGTACCAGGGCATCACGCCCATTCCAGCGCGCCTTTCCGCCACGCGTACGCGAGGCCGAGGCCCAGGATCGCGAGGAAGATCACGATCGAGGAGAACGCCGACGGGCCGAGGCTGCGGGCGACGACCGCCCACGGGTACAGGTAGATGATTTCGACGTCGAACACGACGAAGATCAGCGAGAAGAGGTAGTACCGGACGTTGAACTGCGACCACGCCTGCCCGATCGGCTCGATGCCGGACTCGTACGTTTCACGCTTGTGGGGATAGGAGCTCCGCGGGCTGATCAGCCAGATGATCGCGAACGGCAGGGACACCATCCCCGCTCCGACGATCACGAAGATCGCGACGTATCCCCAGTCGAGCAGCATCTCTTCCCCCCAACCCACGCCGCGGGATGCGCATCCCGCCGCCGCGTCGCACACCGATGCCCCGTTCCTCGGCCGCACATCGTCCGAGGAGACCTGGGGCCGTCAGGATGGCGTGTGTTCTTCCGTCCCCGACAGGGGACGGCCGGGACAGGCGTGTCGCCTCTCGGGGGCCGTCGGTGAGCGGTGCAGTGTGAGGAAACCTGTCCCCGCGATGGGGCAAATCACGAATGTCATCCTAGTATTCTTCGCACAGGGGTGTCAAGCCTCCTATGCGCGGGCCACGGCGTGCCGCGTCTCCGGGGACACGGTCGCCAGCAGCTGCACGAGCACCGCGGCGATCTTGCGCGGATCGTGCCGCACCAGCTCGTGCTCGCTGATGAGATCCTCGGGGGCCGGGCGCAGCCCGAGCGCGCGAATCGCGTCCACGTCCGGCTCGACCGGCTCCGCGCCTTCCCGACTGTACCGGGCCAGCAGCGCCTGGTTGCGCGGCCGGCGATCGTTGACGAGCACGTGCTCGAACAGCCCAGGTCCGGCCTGCTCGAGCAACACCCGCACGTGGTCCGACGCCTTGAAGCCGCGCGTCTCCCCGTGCTGGGTCATGACGTTGCAGATGTAGACCTTCAGGCCCCGCGCCCGGCGCAGCGCGTCGGCGACGCCGTCTACGAGAAGGTTGGGCAGGATGCTCGTGTACAGGCTGCCCGGCCCCAGCACGATCAGGTCGGCCTCCGCGATCGCGTCGAGCACGTCCTGGAGCGCGGGCGCATGCGCGGGCTCGAGGAAGACGCGGCGGATCGTCCCGCCCGCGCGGGTGATGGCCGACTCCCCCTTCACGACCGTCCCGTCCACGAACTCCGCGCACAGGGTCACGTCGTGCAGCGTTGTCGGGAGGACGCGCCCGCGGATGGCGAGCACCTTGCTGCACTCCTTGAGCGCGGTCTCGAGATCGCCCGCGACCTGCGACATGCTCGCGATGAACAGGTTGCCGAAGCTGTGCCCGTCGAGCGCGCCGCCCTTGAACCGGTGCTCGAACAGGCGCGTCAGCAGCGGCTCCGCCTCGGCCAGCGCGACCAGGCAGTTCCGGATGTCGCCAGGCGGCAGGATCCCCTGCTCCCGCCGGAGCCGGCCGGACGACCCCCCGTCGTCGAACACCGTGACGACGGCGGTGAGGTTGGTGCTCTCCCGCTTGAGGCCCCGCAGCAGCGTACTGAGCCCGGTGCCGCCGCCGAGCACCACGATCTTCGGGCCCCGCTGCAGCTGTCGCTGCTGCACGAGCAGCTCGACGAGGCGCGGATCGCCGCGCGGCAGGAAGACGTCCACGATCGACCGGATCGTCTCCCGCAGGCCGAAGATGATGATCGCGATGCCGAGCAGGACCAGCAGCAGCCCGCCGAGCATCGGGGAGAACACGTGGCCGGTGACCCGGTAGGCGACGTCGATCGCCTGGATGAGCGCGAGCTCCAGCACCCCGAGCAGTTTGACGTTGACGACGAGGGCCACGCCGGTGCTGACCAGAAAGATCCCGACGGCCATCACCGCGACCCACCGCTTCACGCCCAACCCGGGCTCGAGCCAGCGCAGCCATACGCGCAGCCGACCGAGGGGGGCGCCGTTCGACGCTCCGTCCAGGCTCATTCCTTCCTCACGTCCCGATGCTTGATCCGGACCGGATATCCCGCGGCGCGGAGAAACTTGGTCAGGTCCTCCCCGACCACGACCGACCGGTGCTTCCCCCCGGTGCAGCCGATCGCGATCGTCAGGTGCGTCTTGCCCTCGGCGGCGTACTGCGGCAGCAGGTAGCCGAGCAGGTCGTGCAGGCGCCTCTCGAACTCTCGCGTTTGCTCCCACTGCAGCACCCACTCGCGCACTTCGGCGCTGTGGCCGGGCAGGTTGCGCAGGGTCTCCACGTAGTGCGGGTTCGGCAGGAACCGCACATCGAACACGAGGTCGGCGTCCAGCGGGATGCCGTGCTTGTAGCCGAACGTCGTCACGCCGACCACGAGCGAGTGTACGCCGGACGCGCGGAGGAAGGTGTCGGCGAGCTCTTCCCGCAGCTCGCGCGCGCTGAGCCCGCTCGTGTCGATGATCTTGTGCGCGCGCTCCTTGAGCGGCTGCAGCCGCCGCCGCTCGGTGCGAATCCCGTCGAGCACGCTCCCGCCGAGGGGATGCTTGCGGCGCGTCTCCTCGAATCGCCGCACCAGCACCTCGTCGGACGCGTCCAGGAACAGGATCTGGAACCGGATCCCCATCGCCGCGAGCCCGGTGAGGGCCGCGTCGAGCGCGTTGAAGAATTCGCCGCCGCGCACGTCGATCACGAGCGCGACGCGGCGGATGCGGCCCTGCGACTCCTGGATGATCTCGGCGAACTTCGGAATCAGCGCGGGGGGCAGGTTGTCCACGCAGAAGAACCCCAGATCCTCCAGCGCGTGCATGGCCTGGGACTTCCCCGCCCCGCTCAACCCGGTGACGATGAGGAACTCGACGCCTCCGGCGACCGCGGCGTCCGCGGACTGGTCGGTCGTCGGCTGCGGGAGGCTCGTCAATCGGTCACCAGGTGCGAGAGCACGAAGCTGATCACACTCAGCACGATCGCGCCGATCAGCGCCGAGAGGAAGCTCGTGATCACGAGCCGGTGGGTCACCGCCGCGACCACGTAGAGCATTCCGGCGTTGATCACGAGGGTGAACAGGCCGAGGGTCAGGATCGTCAGCGGCAGGGTGAGCAGCAGCAGGATCGGCCGAAGGACCGCGTTGACGATCCCGAGGACCAGCGCGGCGATCACGGCGCCCGTGAAGTTGGCGACCTGCAAGCCCGGTACGACGAGCGTAGTCAGATACAGTGCCACGGCGTTGATTGCCCAGCGGATCAGCAGCCCGACCATATCGCTTCATTATAGCATGGCCCGCCGGCGCGACAGGGGATCGCCGCGGCGTCGCCGTAACCCCCACACGCGCCGTTCCGGACCGCATCGCTCCGTTTCCCAACACGGAGCCCGCGGGGTGAAACCGTGCTTGTTCGCGCCGACGTCGCCGTGATCGGCGGCGGCGTCATTGGATCGTCGATCGCCTACCATTTGGCGTGCCGGGGCCGACGGGTCGCCGTGTTCGACATCGCGGACCCCGCGTCGGCCCCGAGCGCGTCGTGGGCAAGCGCCGGAGGCGTCCGCCAGCAGGGGCGGGACCCCAAGGAGTGGAGCCTCACGCGCGAGGCTGCGGCCCGGTGGCCGACGCTTACGGCCGAACTGGGCACCGATCTCGAGTACCGTCAGGGCGGGCACCTGCACCTCGTGGAACGCGACGAGGACCTGCGGGCCCTCGAGGCGCGCGTCGCCCGCGAGCGCGCCGCCGGGCTCGACGTACACATGGTCTACGACCAGGACCTCCGCGCGGTCGCGCCGCACGTGATGGCCGGCGCGCGCGCGGGGGCGTACAGCCCGGGCGACGGCCAAGCCAACCCCCGGAAGACGACGCGGGCGTTCGCGGCCGCCGCGGTGGCGCGGGGCGCCACGTACCACACGAACGCGGCGCCGGCCCGGTTGCTTCACCGCGGCGATCGGATCGAGGGTGTCGAATCGGGAGCGGACCGCGCCCCGGCGGAGTGGGTCGTGCTCGCCGCGGGCGCCTGGAGCACGCCCGTGGCCGCGGCGGTCGGGCTCGACCTTCCCATCGCGCCGCGCGCTCCTCAGATGCTGCTGACGGACCCGGCCCCGCCGGCGCTCATCCCGACGGTCACCGCCGCCGGGCACCGCCTGTCGCTCAAGCAGCTGCCGTCGGGCGAGTTCTTCATCGGCGGCGGGTGGCCGAGCGACGTGGACCGCGAGCGCATGTCGTGCGCCGTGCGGAGCGAGCACGTCGAGGGCAGCCGGCGCGTCGCGACCGCGGTGTTTCCGCCACTCGGGTCGCGGCGGATCGCGCAGGCCTGGTGCGGCCTGGAAGCCCAGAGCATCGACGGGGTGCCGTTGCTCGGCATGGTGCCGGGGCTCGACGGGCTGTGCGTCGCGGTTGGGTTTTCCGGCCACGGCTTCCAGCTCTCGCCGGCCGTCGGTCGGGCCGTCGGAGATCTGCTCACCGGCCGCTGGACGGAGGCGCTGGAGCCGCTGTCGCCGTCGCGGTTCGTCTCTCTCGACGGCGCCGCGATCCGCGCGTTCCAGAACGAGGCCGATAGCGGCATCCCGCCCGGCGCGCTCGGGTGACCGGCGTCCTACTGAGCGTTCGCGCCGTCGAAGAGCCGCTCCCCGCGAAACAGCCGGTGCGCGATCTGATAGGTCTGACCTTCGGCCCGCACGGTCGGCGCGTGGGCCGCGAGATACCTCGCGGCGGCCACCAGCACGTGCGTGCCCTCCGGCGTGCCGCGGAGCGACCGGTACTGCTGGACCGCCGCCTCCACCGCCTGGATCGTGTGGAAGTTCCGGTCCTCGCGAAGCAGCGCGTGCCCGAGCGTGGCAAGGAGCGGATCCGGATTGCCGCCGCTCGCGAGATACGTGGCCACGAGACGCCCCGCGTCTTGGACCTGCTGCTGATGGTCCAGCAACACGAGGAACTCACGGAGGACCGCGGCGGGCTCGACCCCGGCGGCCGTTGGGTCGGGCAGATGCGCCGGGGGCACGTTGAGGAACCGGTCGAGATACACGCCCATCGCCGCGTCGAACACGCCGCGGAGCAGCTCGGGCGACCCCACCCGGCGCACCGCCTGGTGGACCGCGTTCGCGAAGCTGAACGAGTGCAGCGCCGTATCCCAGTCGCCGAACTCGTTCGTTTGCGGGAACCGCGCGATGCGCAGCGCCGCGGCATAGGCGACGGTTCCGGCAAGGTGCGCCGGAGTCGCCCCGTCCCGCAGGGAGTCCGTCAGTGCGCGGGCGATGTCGGCGGGGTCGTCTCCCAGCAGCACGGGGACGAGGTGGGCGCGGTCGTCCCAGTCCCTGCGGTGCCTCCCGCCGGCCTCGAGGGCCGCCGGAAGCCCCTCGAACGCCCGCTCCACAATCTCGACCAGGTCTACCGGGTGGCGCCATTCGTTGGACTCTTCCATCCGGTCGGCCGCAGCGTATCCCGACGCCAGACTGGCCAGCACCGGTTCGGCGTAGTTCCATCCGGCGGCGTCGAGCGCGTCGAAGGCCTTGTTCGTGAAATCGAGCACGTGGCCGATCTGGATGTACCGATGATCGGTGGCCGCGGCGAAGAGGAGATCTCCCATCATGCGCGCGTCGGCGCCGCCGCGGACCGCCGACACGATGCACCGCTCGGCGCCTTCCGCGTCGCGCACCTCGATGAACTGTCGGAACCACCGCCGCACCATCTGGAAATCCGAGGGCACCGACGGGAGCGGGCGCAGGTCGAACCGCGGGGGCATCCCGTCGCAGTCGCGCGCGACCGCCGCCAGACCGTGGCAGAGGGCGCGAGGGCGATCGCCGGCGTCAAGGACCGGCAGCAGGTTCATCATGCAGGTGTGGATCGTGAGCCCCTGCCCCCACCCGGCCTGCCGGTAGCGCGCGCCAAACTCGAGCCCGATCTGGAACGGGCCGGCCGCGGAGCCGTCGTCCGAGGCGAGCGCGACCACCGCCTTCGCGACCACAAGAGGAATGTTGCGCTCGAGCCCGTCCCGCAGACGCGCGCGCTGGTAGGCGGCCGGGTCCTCGTGTGGCGCGAGGTCCACCCAGACCTCGCCGTCACGGATCTCGGTCGGAAATGCGCGCACGTCGCCGGCGAACTGGTCGAACGTCCCGCCGCTGGCGAGATCGAAGCGGGCGTGGTGCCAGTGGCACGTCAGGACCCCGTCGTGGAGCGTCCCGCGATCGAGGGGGAATCCCATGTGCGGACACCGATTGTCCACGGCGTGCACGCGCTCCCCCTGCGCAAACAAGGCGAGCGTGTGCCCGCTTACTTGAACCGCCAAGCATCCGGTGACGCGAACGTCGGCGACGCGGGCGGCCCGCACAAACATCGGTCCCGTCATGGTCCGCTCCCCCCTGTCGGCACGGCCGACCGCCTCGGAGCATCGCGCCGGCGGCCGGCCTTCGGTGTTACGGAAGATTATCTGACAAGGGGAGCCGTTCCCGCACCGTCAGTTTGCCCGGTCGGCGACTGGCCGTTGGGACAGGGGCGATCGGCTACTACAGCCTGGCTTTGACCAGCGCCGCGACGCCGCTCGGCAGCGTCGCGACCCGCACGCCGGCGGTCTCGAGCGCCTCGATTTTGTGGTCGGCGGTGCCCTCCGTGCCGGAGATCACGGCGCCGGCGTGTCCCATCCGCTTACCCGCCGGGGCCGTACGGCCGGCGATGTAGGCGACGACCGGCTTCCGGACGTGCGCTTTGATGTACCGGGCGGCTTCTTCCTCCGCGCTACCGCCGATCTCGCCGAGCAGGACGATCGCCCGTGTCTCGGGATCCGCGTTGAACAGCTCCAGCGCTTCGACGAACGAGGTCCCGACGACCGGATCCCCGCCGAGCCCGACCGCCGTTGACTGCCCGAGCCCGGCGCGCGTCAGCCCCGCGACGACTTCGTACGTCAGCGTGCCGCTGCGCGAGACGAGGCCGACCGGTCCGGGTTTGAACAGCTGCGTCGGCATGATCCCGACGCGGCACTGCCCTGGTGTCGTGACCCCGGGGCCGTTGGGGCCGACCACCCGGACGCCCTGCTGGCGCGCGTACCCGACGACCTCGATCGCGTCGTGCACCGGCATGCCCTCGGTGATGATGACGACCGGGTCGAGCCGGCTGGCGATCGCCTCGAGGGCCGCGTCGCGCGCGAAACGCGCGGGGACGAAGATGCAGCACGCGTTCGCGCCCGTGGCCCGCACCGCCTCGTCCACGGTGTCGAACACCGGCACGTTGTGCGTCTTGGTACCGCCTTTGCCAGGGGTCACCCCGGCGACGACCTTGGTCCCTGCCTGCAGCATCAGGCCGGTGTGGAACGCGCCTTGGTAGCCCGTGATCCCCTGGACCAGCAGGCGAGTCTGGCCCCCGACGATGACGGCCATCTACCGGCCTCCTCGCGTCTTCGCGCCGTCACGTGCCAGCTGGACCGCCACCCGTGCCCCCTCGTCGGGGTCCAGGCCGGCCGCGATGCCGGCGTCCTTGAGAATCTTCTGCCCCTCCGCCTCGTTCGTGCCCGTGAGCCGGATGCTCGCCGGCACCTTCGGCGGGTTTTCGACGATCCCGCGCGCGACGTCGTCGCACCGCGTGATCCCGCCGAAGATGTTGATGAACACGGCGCGCACCCCGGGCTTCCGCTGGACGATCCCGAGCGCTGTCTGCATCGCTTCCGCGCTCGCGCCGCCGCCGACGTCGAGGAAGTTGGCGGCCCGTCCGCCGAAGTGCGCGAGCAGATCGAGCGTGCTCATCACGAGCCCCGCGCCGTTCCCGATCACCGCGATGTCGCCGTCCAGCTCGACGTACGAGAGTCCGTGCTTCTTGGCGGCGGCTTCGAGCTCGGTCATCTCCTCGTTCGCCGGCAGGTTTGCGTGGCGGTAGAGCGCGTTGTCGTCAAGGACCAGCTTGGCGTCCACGCACAACAGGTGACCGCCGACCAGCGCCAGAGGGTTGATCTCCGCGAGATCCGCGTCCTCGGCCCAGTACAGCCGGTACAGGGTGGCGGCGATCTTCACGAACTCCTCGAGCAGTGCGCCGGTGAACCCGAGCCGACGGCCGACGACGCGCGCCTGAAAATCGGGGAAGCCGAGGAACGGGTCGGCCTCGGCGCGGGCGATCTTCTCCGGCGCCGTGTGGGCAACCGTCTCGATCTCCACGCCGCCCTCGGCCGACGCGATCGCGGCGACCCGCCCGGCCGCGCGGTCGGTCACGAACGCCAGATAGTATTCCTTCTCGATGTCCGCGGCCTCGACGACCAGCACGCGCGTCACGCGTTCGCCCTTGATGTCCATCCCGAGGATCGCCCGGGCCCGCGCCTCGGCTTCCTTGGGCGTCGCGGCGAGTTTCACGCCGCCCGCCTTGCCGCGCCCCCCGACGAGCACCTGCGCCTTCACCACCACGGGATAGCGGAGCGCGAGCGTCGCGACCTGCTCGGGCCGCTCGATGACCGCGCCCTTCTGTACCGGGAGCCCGTACCGGGCGAAGTACTCCTTGGCCTGGTACTCATGCAGCTTCATGCGACTACCCCTTGACCAGCGCGACGTTCTCGCGGATGCTCTTGACCGCTTCGTCGAACGCGGCCCGCTCGGCGCCTTCGAGCGGGATCTCGTAGATCCGCTCCACGCCGCCGGCCCCGAGCATCGCCGGAACGCCGACGTACAGGTCTTTGACCCCGTACTGACCGGTCAGGTACGCTGACAGCGGGATCACGCGCTTTCGGTCCTGCAGGATCGCCTCCACCATCTCGCAGATCGCCGCCCCGGGCGCGAAGAACGCGCTGCCGGTCTTGAGCAGACCGACGATCTCGGCGCCCCCCTTGCGCGTCCGTTCCACGACCGCCGCGATCTTGTCCGGCGGCAGCAACAGGCGGAGCGGCATCCCCCCGACGGTTGCGAGACTCGCGAGCGGAACCATGTGGGTGTCGCTGTGCGCCCCGATCACGAGCGCCGCCACGTCCCGGACGGACACGCCGAGCTCGCGGGCGATGAACGTCCGGAACCGCGTGCTGTCGAGCGCGCCGCTTTGCCCCATCACGCGCGCCGGCGGGAACCCGCTCGCCTTGTACGCGAGGTACACCATCACGTCGAGGGGGTTGGTCACCACGATCAGGCACGCCTTCGGCGACCGCCGGGTGACCTCTTGTGTCACCTTCGTGACGATCCCGGCGTTGACGTTCAGGAGATCCTCGCGGCTCATCCCCGGCTTGCGGGCGACGCCGGCGACGATCACGACGACGTCGGATCCCGCGGTGTCGTCGTAGTTGTTGGTCCCGGTGATGCTGACGTCAAACCCCTCGATCGGGCCCGCCTGGCTGAGATCGAGCGCCTTGCCCTGCGGCATCCCCTCGATCACGTCCACGAGCACGACGTCGGCGAGCCGGTGCGACGCGAGCCACTGCGCCGCCGAGTGCCCAACGTTGCCCGCCCCCACGATGCTGACCTTTGCTCGCGTTCCCGCCACCGACGTGTCTCCTTCTCCGGCGCCGACTAGCGTCCCCTACCCATTCGCCGGGCGCGCTTCTAGAACTGGTCGATTACGGCGGTCGCGAACTCGCTGGTCCTGACTTCGCGGGCCCCGTCCATCAACCGCGCAAGATCGTAGGTCACGATCTTCTTGCGGAACGTCGCCTCGAGCCCTCGGACGACCGCATCGGCGGCCTCGCTCCACCCAAGGTGCTCCAGCATCATCACCCCGGACAGAATCAACGAGCCGGGGTTGACCTTGTCCTGGTTCGCGTACCTGGGCGCGGTGCCGTGGGTCGCCTCGAACACCGCATGGAAGTCGCTGATGTTCCCGCCGGGGGCCATCCCGATGCCGCCGACCTGAGCCGCGACCGCGTCCGACAGGTAGTCGCCGTTCAGGTTGGAGGTGGCGATCACGTCAAACGATTGAGGCCGCGTGAGCACGTGCTGGAACGTGACGTCCGCGATATAGTCCTGGATCAGCACCTTCCCGGCCGGCACCTTGCCGCCGTGCGTCTTCTCGACGTCGTCCCACGGAATCGTGCGGTCGCCGAACTCGTCGCGGGCGAGTTCGTACCCCCAGTCCTTGAACGCGCCCTCCGTGTACTTCATGATGTTGCCCTTGTGGACGAGCGTCACGCTCTTGCGGTGACGCTCGATCGCATACCGGAGCGCCTTGCGGATCAGGCGCTTGCTGCCGTATGGGCTCATCGGCTTGAGGCCCACGCCGGAATCCGGACGGACCTTCCATTTGAATTCCTGGTTCACGAAGTCGATCAGCTTCTTCGCCTCAGGCGTGCCGCTCGCGAACTCGTAGCCGACGTAGATGTCCTCCATGTTCTCGCGAAAGATGACCATGTCGACCTGCTCGGGGTGCTTGACCGGGCTCGGCACGTTCTGGAAGTGCCGGACGGGACGCACGCACGCGTAGAGGTCGAGGAGCTGACGCAGCGCCACGTTCAGGCTGCGCATCCCGCCTCCCACCGGCGTCGTCAGCGGGCCTTTGATGCCGACGACGTAGTGGGAAAACGCCCGCAGCGTGTCCTCCGGCAGCCACGTCTTGAAGCGGTTGAACGACTTCTCGCCAGCGAACACCTCGAACCAGACGATCCGGCGCTTCTTCCCGTACGCTTTCGCGACCGCGCCGTCCAGCACGCGCACCGCCGCCTTCCAGATGTCCGGACCGATGCCGTCGCCTTCGATGTAGGGAATGACCGGCGTGTCGGGGACGTGCAGGGTGTTGTCTCGGATCTCGATCGGTGCGCCCTCGGTGGGCGGGGTCAGCGCGTCGAACGTCGGCATGACGGCGTGCTCCTTCGCTCAGGATCGTTGGCCGGGCCGCCCACTCGCCGGCGCCCGGCCGCCGTGGCGATCCGCGCACCTAGGTGCCGCGCGGCTCCTTCCGCCCACCGAAGACGCGCAGCAGAGCACGCCACGGATCGAAGTGCTCGTCCGCCACGCGCTCCTTGAGCGGGATGATCGCGTTGTCGGTGATGTGAATGTGCTCCGGGCAGACCTCTTCGCAGCACTTCGTGATGTTGCAGAACCCGATCCCGCCGCGGCCGTGGAGCAGCTCCGTCCGCGACAGCGTGTCCTTCGGGTGCATCTCCAGCCCGGCGATGCGCACCATGAACCGCGGCCCGTAGTACCGGTCCGTGCCGTCGTGCTCGCGGAGCACGTGGCAGACATCCTGGCACAGGAAGCACTCGATGCACTTCCGGAACTCGAAGAGCCGGTCCACGTCCTCCGGGTACATCTTCCACGGGCCCGGGTCGTCCGGCGCGGGCGTGAACGGGGGGATCTGCTGGTTGACCCGGTAGTTCCACGACACGTCGGTCACGAGGTCCTTGATCAGCGGAAACACCTTCATCGGCCGGACCGTGATCGGCTGCCCGGCGAAATCGTCGAGACGCGTCTTGCACATCAGCCGGGGCTTGCCGTTGACCTCGGCGCTGCACGAACCGCACTTCGCGGCCTTGCAGTTCCACCGGCACGCCAGCGAGGAGTCCCGGTGCGCCTGGATGTAGTGGATCGCGTCGAGGACGACCATCCCCTCGGTGACCGGCACCTGGTAGGTGCGGAGCTCGCCGCCGCTCTTGTCGCCCCTGAAGACATGAAACGTTGCGTCTGCCATCGATTGCCCCCCACGGTACATTTGCCGGCTACGTCCGCGAACCCCTCCGCCAGCAGATCCCGCGCGCCGCGGTGTCCGCCCCGGTCCTCATGCCTTCGGCTCGAGCAGCCGCGCGAGCTCCGGCGGCATCTGCGGCACGGGGCGCGTCGACACCGCCATCCCCGCGTCGGTGCGCTTGACCACAAGGTTCTTGCGGCCCCACTCCCCGTGTTGGTCCGGGAAGTCCAATCGCCAGTGGGCGCCCCGGCTCTCGGTGCGCTCGATCGCGGACCGGACGATCGCCTCGCACAGCACCAGCATGAAGCGGACGTCCCGGCACGTGTGCCATCCGGGGTTGAACAGCTGCGATCCGCCGACGTGCAAGCGGTCGGCCCGCGCGTGCAGCGCCAGAATCTTCTCCAACCCGGCCTTGAGTTCGTCGCCGGTCCGGGCGATCCCGGCGTGTGCGCCCATGACCTCCTGCAGCTCCTCGTGGAGCTGGTACGGGTTCTCCGCGCCGTTCCCTTCGAACGGCCGTAGCAGCAACTGCCGCTCCGCGTCCGCCTGCCCGTCGTCCACCCGCGGCTCCCGATCGAGACCCTTCACGTACCGCGCCGCGTGCTCGCCGGCGCGCTTCCCGAACACCACCAAGTCGCTCAGGGAATTGCCGCCGAGCCGGTTCGCCCCGTGGAGCCCCGCCGCGACCTCGCCGCCGGCGTACAGCCCCGGCACCGTCGTCGCGCCCTCGCCGGCCGCCACGCGCACCCCGCCCATCACGTAGTGGATGGTCGGCGCGACTTCCATCGGCGACTTGGTGATGTCGATGTCGGCGAGCTTGAGGAACTGGTCGTACATGCTCGGCAGCTTCTTCTTAATGAAGTCCGCGCCGCGGTGGGAGATGTCGAGGAACGCGCCGCCGTGCGGGCTCCCGCGGCCGGCCTGGACCTCCTTGTAGATCGAGCGCGCGACCACGTCGCGGCTGCTCAGGTCCATCTTCTTCGGGTCGTAACGCTGCATGAACCGCTCGCCCTCGGAGTTCCGGAGGATCCCGCCCTCCCCGCGCACGGCTTCGGTGACCAGAATCCCGCGCACCCCCGGCGGCCAGACCATGCCGGTCGGGTGGAACTGCACCATCTCCATGTCCATCAGCTCCGCGCCGGCCTCGTACGCCATCGCGCAGCCGTCCCCGGTGCACTCCCACGAGTTGCTGGTGACCTTGAAGAGCTTGCCCCATCCGCCGGTGGCGAGGACGACCGCTTTGGCCTTGATCAGCACGAACCGCCCGTCCTCCCGCCGGTATCCGAACGCCCCGGCGATCCGGTCGCCGTCCTTGAGCAACCGGGTCAGGGTCACCTCCATGTGGACCTCGACCCCGCTGTGGATCGCCCGGTCTTGAAGGGTGCGGATCAGCTCCAGCCCCGTGCGGTCGCCGACGTGGCACAGCCGGCGGTACGTGTGCGCCCCGAACGGGCGCTGCATGATCCGCCCGTCCGGCGTGCGGTCGAACAAGCCGCCCCAGCGCTCCAGCTCGTAGACGCGGTCGGGGGCTTCCTTGGCAAAGATCTCGACCATGCGGTAGTCGTTGATCAGCTGTCCGCCGCGCATCGTGTCGGCGAAGTGAACCTCCCAACCGTCCTTGGGATCCAAGTTTCCCAGCGCGGCGGCGATCCCGCCCTCGGCCATCACCGTGTGGGCCTTCCCGAGCAGCGACTTGCAGACGAGGCCGACCTTGACGCCGGCCTCGGCGGCCCCGATCGCCGCGCGCAACCCCGAACCGCCCGCGCCGCTCACGAGCACGTCATATTGGTGCGACTCGTACCAATCAGCCACCCCGGCGCACCCTCCCCCTCGTCCCCCTCATCGGCACTGGCTCAGAACAACCTCGGGTCCGCGATGACCCCCGCCATCAGCAGCCGCACGTACACGTCGGCAAGCCCCACGGAGAGCAGACTCGCCCACGCCCACATCGGATGGCGGTGGTTGAACGGGTTGACCCACTGCCACGCGCGGTAGCGCACGCGTCCGCCGTGGGCGCAGGAGTAGCAGTCGAGGTTGCCGCCGACGATGTGCCGGAACGCGTGGCAGCCAGCGGTGTACCCCGTCAGGAGCACAACGTTGGCGAGGAACAGCAGCGACCCGAGGTGCACGCCGAACTGCCCGTCGAAGACGAACGCGTCGATCGCGTCCTTCCACAGGAAGGCGAGCACGACGATCGCCAGGTACAGGAAGAACCGATGCAGGTTATTGAGGATGAACGGGAACGCCGTCTCGCCCGCGTACCGTCCGCGCGACTCGCCGATCGAGCAGGACACCGGGTCCCGGAAGAACGAGCGGTAGTAGGCTTTGCGGTAGTAGTAGCACGTGGCCCGAAACCCCAACGGCACCCACAACACCCACCACGCGGGCGAGATGGGAATCCCGGCGATCCGGATCGGCGGAGAGTAGAACGGCGACAGGTACGGAGCGAAGTACCCGTGTCCCTGGAGCGCCACCCAGATCGAGTACACGCCGAACGCGCTCAGGATCACGACCGTTGCAATTGGTTGGAGCCACCAGGGATACGCCGGGGCGTACGAATGCGACGCTGTCTCGTCAGCCATGGGAACCGTCCGGAAGCCTGACCTGAGAACCTCTATCGTGCTTCGGTCCGGGTTTCGGCGTTTCCTCCCCTCGCCCCGCGCCGGCGGTGCAGTGCGGGTGCGCGCCGGAGCGTGGTATGCTTCGAGTGGAGCCCACCGCGATGATCCGGCGGAGCGGGACGATCGCCCGCCGGGGTGTCATGCGGGCCCGCACGACCGGTCGGGAGCACGTCCATGAGCGTCAACGTCACGGACCTCTTCTGGATCTTGGTCATGCTCTCGGTGCTGCAGCCGGTACTCGCGCGGCAGTTGCAGCAAATGGCGCGGTTCCGGCTGCTGCAATTGATCGAGCGCCGGCGGGGCAGCCGGGTGATCGCGCTCATCCACCGTGAGGAGACGGTCAACTTCCTCGGCATCCCGATCGTCCGCTACATCGACATCCAGGACTCGGAGAATTTGCTGCGGGCGATTCGCCTGACGCCCCACGAGCTCCCGATCGACGTGATCCTGCACACACCGGGAGGTCTGGTGCTCGCCGCGGAACAGATCGCCCGCGCGCTGCGCGATCATCGCGGGCGTGTCACGGTGTTCGTGCCGCACTACGCGATGTCCGGGGGCACGCTGATCGCCCTCGCCGCCGACGCGATCGTCATGGACGAGCACGCCGTGCTCGGCCCCGTCGACCCGCAACTCGGCCAGTACCCCGCGGTCTCGATCATCGACGCGGTCGATCGCAAGCCGATCGAGCGGGTGAACGACGAGACGTTGATCCTCGCGAACATCGCCAGGAAGGCCGTGGCCCAGGTCCGGGCGGCGGTCGTCGAGCTCGTGTCGCGCCGGCTCCCGACCGACCGCGCGGAGGCGCTCGCCGCCAGGCTCGCCGGCGGCGAGTGGACGCACGACTACCCGATCACCGTCACCGCGGCCCGCGCGCTCGGCTTCGAGGTCTCGACGGACGTGCCGCGCGCGATCTACGACCTGATGCAGCTCTACCCGCAGGCGGGGCGGAGACGCCCCTCGGTCGAGTACGTGCCGCTCCCGTACCGGATGCCCGCGGCCCCGCGTTCGCCCGACTCGCCGGAGAAGTAACCCGCGCCGAGACCTGCAGGGGCCGTCGCCGGCGCGCCTATCGGGCGGGCGTCCAGGTCACGTCCGCGTTCCCGGCCATGTGATTCGCGGCGCGTGCGAGCACGAAGAGCAGGTCCGAGAGCCGGTTCACGAACTTGAGCAGGTCCGCGTTGACCGGCGCGTGGGCGGCCAGGGTCACGATCTCCCGCTCCGCGCGCCGCGCCACCGTCCGGGCCACGTGCAACGCGGCCGCGGACGGCGTGCCGCCGGGCAGGACGAACGTCTTCAACGGCGGCAGCGCGTCCTCGAAGCGGTCGATGTCCCCCTCGAGCGCGGCCACCCACGCCGGCACCACCCGCAGGATGTGGGCCGTGGCCGCGGAGGGCGCCGTCGGGGGCGTGGCGAGCTCGGCGCCGAGATCGAACAGGTGGTGTTGAAGCCGGGCCAGCACCGCGTCGATCTCCGGCGCCGGTCCCGCGGCGCGGGCCACGCCGAGCGCGGCGTTTGTCTCGTCGATCGCCCCGTACGCGCGCACGCGGAGATCGTCCTTCCGGACCCGCTGCCCGCCGAAGAGGCTCGTGTCCCCGCCGTCGCCGGTGCGCGTGTAGATCCGCGTCACTCGTCCACCCCACGCGGATGCCGCCGCTCACTCATCGGCCGCCACGCTCTCCCGCCGCCCCGCGGTGCTGGCGACGCCGTCCTCCGCCCCAACGAGATGCGTCCGGAGCCACGCGGTGATGTGGCGCAGACGCTCCAGCCGGTGCTTGGGCTGCCCGTTCCGCGAGAGGTCGTGACTCTCGTTCGGGAACCGCACGAACAGCGTCGGCACGCCCTGCTTCTTCAGGGCGACGAAGAGCTGCTCGCCCTGCTCCATCGGACACCGGTGGTCGTTCTCGCTGTGCAGGATCAGGGTCGGCGTCTGCATCTGGCGAACGTACGTGATCGGCGAGCGCTCGCGGTAAAACTCCGGGGATTCCCATGGCTCCCCAGGATACTCCCAGAACCCTTTCATGTAGGCGAGGTCCGACGTGCCCCACTGGCTGGAGGCGTTGCTGATGCCGCGCATCGTCACCGCGGCGCGGAAGCGTTGGGTATGCCCGATGATCCAGTTGGTCATGAAGCCCCCGTAGCTGCCGCCGGCGACGCCCAACCGGTCGGGATCGATCCACGCGTAGGTCGCGATCGCGTGATCGACGCCGCGCATCAAATCCTGGTAGTCTTTCCCGCCCCAGTCGTGGCGCGTGCCCGCGGTGAACGTCTGCCCGTACCCCTGGCTGCCGCGCGGGTTCATGTAGATCACGCCGTACCCCTCCGCGACGAGGAGCTGCAGCTCGTGGAAGAACGCATGGCCGTACGCGGCGTGCGGGCCGCCGTGGACCTCGAGGATCGTCGGCACGCGGCCGCCCTTGGCGGCGGCCGGCCGCAGGACCCACCCCTCGACCTTCCATCCATCCACGCTGGCGAACTCGAAGCGTTCGGGGGACGCGAGCGCGAGCGTGCGAAGCAGCGGTCCGGTGTGATCGGTGAGGCGCCGCAGCGGCGCCGGCGCGCCCCCGAGGTCCGCAACCGCCACCTCCCCCGGGGTCAGCGGATCGCTCTCCACGCACGCCATCCGTCCCGCCCGCGGGTCCACCGAGCACCCGATCAACTCGTGGTCGCCCCGCGTCTCACGCCGGACCGGCCCGCCGTCCGCAGCCACCGAGGCGATCTGCGTGCTGCCGCCGTCGCCGAACAGGAAGAACAGCCGGCGGCCGTCGGCGGACCACGTGAGGCCACCGGCCGACGGGTGCGCGCGCATGTCCGTGACGATGTGATGGCCGACGCTCCGGTCGGCGGCCGCGGTCAGGCACGCGGGGTCGCCGCCGGCGGCCGGCACGACCCACACCTGCCAGTTGGTGGCACCCCAACACGCGTTGTCGTGCCCGATGTAGGCGATGCGGCCGCCGTCCGGGGACCACGCCGGCGCCTGGATCGGCCCGATCCCCCGCGTCAGCCGGCGGGCCGACGCGGTCTTGCCGACCGGGATGACCCACAGGTCCGTCGTATTCGTCAAATCGGCGTTGGGATCGGGGTTTGCGACGTACGCGAGGGTCGCCCCGTCCGGCGACCACGCCGGGAAGAGGTGATCGCACTCCCCCTGCGTCACCGGCCTGGCGTCCCCGCCGGACGCAGCCACGACGAAGATCTGCTTCCAGCGCCCGTCCCAAAAGCCCTCGCCGTCCTGCTTGTAGCGAAGCCTCGAGATCACGCGGACGTCGCTGTCCTCGCGGGACTCCGGCGCCTTGCCGACGAACGCGAGCGAACGGCCGTCCGGAGCCCAAGCGAGATCCGCGGGCGCCATCTTGCCCGAGGTGAGCGCCCGCGCCTCGCCGCCGCCGACCGGAATGACCCAGACCTGTTTGTCCCGCCGCGATCCGACACGAACGCGATCTGCGAGCCGTCGGGCGACCACCGAGGGCCGGTGTCGCGGCCCTTGGCGGTCGTCAGCTG